>CALVYE010000046.1 GCA_944372025.1 uncultured Bacilli bacterium
AGAAGGAATATGGGTAGGAAAGTTTGAAACAAGTGGAAGTGCAACAACTCCAACAATAAAACCCGATGTAATTGCATTAACAAACCAAAATGTAAAAACTAGATTTGACACATCGTTGAAGTTTGCAGGAGGGACACGTAATACAAGTAATGGAACAGTAACATTTTCAGGAAATAGTACATATGGATTGACTTCAAGTACAGACACACATATGATGAAGAATACGGAATGGGGAGCGGTAGCATACTTATCTCAAAGTAAATATGGAAAGATGGGTAATCCTAATTATAGTGGTGCTAATAAAGAAATATATATAAATAACAGTTCAGGCACTTATACAGGGCGAAGCGGAGGAGGACCAAGTGGAAATACACCAATAAATGGAACATATTCAAATCAAACAAGTACAACACAATATAACACATATGGATTTTATACATATGATGATTATTCATTAAATTATAATACCAATACAAAAGGAGAAAAAGTATCAGGAAAAGGAACAGGAGCAAGTACCACAGGAACAATATATGGAATTTATGATATGAGTGGTGGTATATTTGAGCATACAATGGGAAATTGGGCAGGAATAGCAGGAGATTCAGGATTTACAACAAGTAATTTACCAGGAGGGAGTAATGGTTCAAAATATTATGAAAAATATACAGGTATAAGTTCGGGGACTCCAAATGCTACAAAGTCAATAAAAGGAGATGCAACCTATGAAACAATGAACTGGTATTCTGATGCTACTAGTTTTTCTACTAATAATCATCCATGGCCAGCTCGTGGTGGATTATTTAATAACTCTTCTTCAGGAATTTTTTACTCTAACGGTAATACCTTTGCTAGTTCTTTTCCTAGTAGAGGCTTTCGTACTGTTCTAATCCCATAATTTGAAATAAATTAAATTAGACTAAAAATAACTCAAGAGTTACAATTCTTGAGTTATTTTTAAATTCCTTTACAATCGAAATTTGGAATAAAACTTTCATCTACTGTACCATCTTCTTGAATAAACCCTTTTGTAATTCCTAAATCAATTGCATAATTAACAACTTCATTATATTCTTCATTTGTTACCTTTCGATTGATTTCATTATAATTTTTTACATTTTCTAGTGGTGTATATTGATTCATTATACTTACATATACTTTGTCTTTATAATTATCATAAATATACTTTAAGATTTTTTTGCTATCCTCTTTTAGTCCAGGTAAGATTAAATGTCTAATAATTACCCCTTTTTTCATGATTTTATCTTCGTCAAATATACATTCTCCAACTTGTCTTATCATTTCATCAATTGCTTTACTTGCATATTCAAAATAATTTTTAACATTAGAATATTTTAATCCATATTTACTGTTAAAATATTTAAAATCAGGTAAATAAATGTCTATATAGCCTTTTAATAATTTTATAGTCTCAACATTTTCATAACTACTAGTATTATAGATAATAGGAATACAAAGCCCCTCTTTTTTTGCTTGTTTCAAAGCTTCAATTATTTGAGGTACATAATGTGTAGGTGTTACTAAATTTATATTTAAAGCTCCTTTTTTTTGTAATTCTAAAAATATATTACTAAGTCTTTCTATGGAAATTTCCTTTCCAAAATTTTCAGTACTTATTTGATGATTTTGGCAAAATACACATTTTAAATTGCAATGAGAAAAAAATACAGTGCCACTTCCTACATTTCCAGATATACACGGTTCTTCATAATAATGTAGTGCAGCACGAGCCACTCTTACATTTTTACCCGCACCACAAAAACCTTTTTCATTATTATTTCTATTTACTTTACAATTTCTTGGGCATAAAGTACATGAATCTAATAAATCTAACATATGACCACCTCATAAAGACCACTATATTATACTATTTTATCTTGATAAATTAAAGTAAATTTTATATAATCATTATAAGAAAGGTAGTTGATAAAATGAGAAATAAAATATATAGATGTAAACATTGTGGGAACATAATTACTAAAATCAACGATAGTGGTGTAAGTGTTTATTGTTGTGGAGAAGAAATGGAAGAATTAGTTGCTAATAGTAGTGATGCTGCTTCTGAAAAACACATTCCTATCGTAGAAATTAATGATAATATTGCTAAAATCAAAGTAGGAGAAAATCCTCATCCAATGCTTGAAGAACACTATATTGAATGGATATACATTGAAACTAAGAAAGGTTTCCAAGTTAAATATTTAGAACCTAATCAAGAATCTTCTTGTTCTATCTCTATAATAGATGATGAAATCGAAGGTGTATATAGTTATTGTAATCTTCATGGTTTATGGGGTAAAAAAATAAATTAGGGAATTTCCTTGATTTATTTTTTATATACGTGTTTTTATGATTTTCATATAATAAAATGTCAAGAGGTGGAGTATGAAAATTATAAAATATATAAAAGAAGAAATGGAAATCATAAAAACACGTGATCCTGCTATTAAAAGCAATTTAGAAGTTTTTCTATATCCAAGTTTTAAAGTCATTATAAGATATCGTATCGCACATTATTTTTATAAAAAGAAACACTATTTAATCGCACGTTATATATCTGAGAAGGCAAAGCGAAAAACAGGTATTGAAATTCATCCAGGAGCAGAAATAGGTAAGGGATTGTTTATAGATCATGGAACAGGTGTCGTAATTGGTGAAACTGCAAAAATAGGAGACAACGTTACAATATATCAAGGAGTTACCTTGGGTGGAACAGGAAAAGAAAAAGGTAAAAGGCATCCTACAATAGAAGATAATGTAATGATAAGTACAGGTGCAAAGGTATTGGGATCATTTACAGTAGGGGAAAATTCTAAAATAGGCGCAGGTTCAGTCGTTTTAAAAGAAGTTCCTAAAAATTCTACGGTTGTAGGAGTACCAGGAAAAGTAGTAAAAAAAGATAACAAAAAAATTGAAAGTGAAGCTTTAGATCAAAATTTGCCAGATCCTATTACTGAAGAATTAGAAAATATAAAAGAAGAAATAAAGGTACTTAAATTAAGATTATGAGTTTAAATATATATAATTAACTATTTTTCACATTTATAACACAATATTTCCATATATAGTTTTTATAATTTATTTATATGGAGGTGGTTTTATTAAGATTTAGATAATATGAAAGTGTAATATTCTCACCAAAAAAAACTTTTAAATATTTAGATTCAATGATGTTAAAATTTCTGTAAAACAAATTATAAATTTTACAAAATAATAAAAAAGTGTTTATTTAGACACTTTTTTATTATATACTTATAGTGAGGTGATAAAGATGGGATGGATAATTTTAGCTATTGTAGGAGTTATTATATTAATTTTAATTGTATATGTAATAAGTTCTTATAATAAACTAGTTAACGAAAGGAACAAAGTAAAAGATCAGTGGGCACAAATCGATGTTCAGCTAAAAAAGAGGGTCGATTTAATTCCTAATTTAGTAGAAACTGTAAAAGGCTATGCAAAACATGAAAAGGAAACTTTAGACGAAGTAATACAAGCAAGAAATGCTTTTAATAGTGCAGGTAATGTTACTGATGAAATGGATGCTAATAATATGATTACAGGTGCTTTAAATAAGTTATTCGCACTTAGTGAAGCATATCCTGATTTAAAGGCTAATGCTAATTTTATGTCATTACAAACTGATTTAAAAGATATAGAAGAAAAAATTTCTTATGCAAGACAATTTTATAATGATACAGTTTTAGCATACAATAATATGATCGAAATGTTTCCTTCAAATATTATTGCTGGAATGTTTGGATTTAAAGCTTCTGAATTTTTTAAAGTTGAAAACAATGAAGAAAGAGAAGCACCAAAAGTTAGCTTTCAATAGACTTACAAGAGTAAGTCTTTTTTGCTAAGGAGTGAGAGTATGAAAAAAATAAAACTATTAATTGTATTATTATTTGTATTTTTAATCGGAAGCCCTTTTGTGTATGCAGAAGGTACAACAAAATATTATATTGAAGCAAACATACAAAGTAATGGAGATATGCAAGTAAAAGAGCTTAAAGAATTAGACGGACAGTATAATGGTTTTAGTACTAATTTAAGATATAAAAATCCAAACTTAAGAACTTTTATGGGTGTAAAAGAAGATTTTGAAGGAAGTACTATATATAATGGTACTGATATAACCGATTTAAAAGTGTATGATGTAGTTAAGAGTACAAATAACTTTGAAATAATAAATAAACCAAATAGAGAATTTACTGAAGTTAGTTTTGCTACTAAAGGAGACTATGGAGTATATACTAGCGAAAAAGTAAATGGAGGAGTAAATTTATTAATTTACCTACCTTCTTCTTATAATAGGCTTAGTCTAGTTACTTATACTGTAAAAGATGTAGTGGTTATCCATAATGATGTAGCAGAAATTGCATGGGATTTTATAAGTGACTTATATCAAGAAGATATTAAGGATTTAAAAGTTGTAGTAAATCTTCCAAGAGATAGTGAAGAACTTAGAGTATTTTCACATGGACCTTTAAACGGGGAAAACCGAATCATAAATAAACATAGTGTAGAAATGACTTATGATTACTTATATCAAGGCAATGCTGTTGATATGAGAGTTGTGTTTGACAAAGATATTGTAAGTGGCGGTACTAAATTTTCTAATGTAGATGGACTTGAAAATATTCTTGCAGTTGAAAAAGAAAGAGCTGATAAAGCAAATGAAATGCGTGAAGAAGCTCGAAAGCAAGAAAATAAAATAAATATGATTAAAAATATTATTAAAGTTTCTTATGTGTTATGGTTTATAGGTCTAATTATTATCATTTATAAAATTTATAGCAAATACGATAAAGAATATAAAGCTAATTTTAGTGGTAAATATTTTAGAGATTTTCCTTCTAATTACGGACCTGAAATTGTAAGTTATCTAATGTATAAAAACATAAATAATGATGCTTTTAGCGCTTCAATTTTAGAATTAATTAGAAAAAAAGCTTTGATACTCCAAGAAGTTTCTGTAAAAAAGAAAAAGTTAATAGGAGAAAAAACTGAAAAAGATTATATATTAACTAAAAATACAGACAATTTATTAGAACCTATAACAGATACCGAACAATTAATTCTAGATTTAATTATCGATGAAATCGGAAATAAAAAAAGTGTTTCATTATCTGAAATAAAAGATTATTCTAAAAGTTATAGTAATGCAAGGTCATTTATGGATAGTTATAATACTTGGATGAATCAAGCTACTGCGAATGCAAACTCTGAAAACTTTTACGAAGATACATCAAAAGCTAAGATATTAGGAAGTTTATATTCATTGATTGTTCCTATAGTGTCGCTTATAACTATATTTGTGAATTTAAATTTAGGAATTTTCTATATATTTAATATTATTTCTATAATCGCAATAATATATTTTGTAAAAATTACCAAAAGAACACCTAAAGGTAATGAAGACTATGCAAAATGGAATGGTTTAAAGAATTTTCTTTTAGATTTTAGCAATTTTGATGAAAAAGAATTGCCTGAAATAAAACTATGGGAAAAATATTTAGTATATGCAACGGTATTTGGAATTGCTGATAAAGTACAAGATGCAATGAAAGTTAAAATTCAAAATATTAGTGATTATGATAATACTAGTTTTACATTCCTATACTTTAATAATTGGTATTTTTATCATACACTTAACACAAGTATAAATGATAGTTTTTCAAGTGCGAGAGCTACAATCACTAATCATGAAATTGCTTCTTCAACCAATAGTAGTTCGGGAGGATTCGGTGGTGGTTCTTCCTTTGGCGGGGGAGGATTCGGCGGCGGAGGTTCCTCAGGAGGTCGTTTTTAACAAATTAATTATTACAATTTTTTAATAAAATATGGGATAAATTATGTTGTAAATTATTTTGATAAATGATAGAATATTAATGAAAGATGGTGATAAAATGAGTTCTGAAACTACACATTTATATAAAATAGAAGATTTTAATGAAGCTATTGTAGATAATACTTTAAAAGATGTATTTGAAGCTTTAGAAGAAAGAGGATATAACCCAATTAACCAAATAGTGGGATATATTATGAGTGGTGATCCTGGATATATTTCAAGTCATAAAGAAGCTAGAAGTAAAATAATGCAACTTGATAGAACAAAAATAATTGAAATTATGGTTAGAAGTTATATTGAAAAAATTAAATGAAATATTTAGGGTTTGATTTAGGAACAAAAACATTAGGTGTATCCGTAAGTGATAAAAATGCTGTGATCGCACTACCACTTACGACAATAAGATATAATGAAAACGATTATGATTATTTATTAAATCAAATTAATACGATAATCGAAGAAGAAAAACCTGATAGAATTGTACTTGGATTACCTAAAAATATGAATAATACCTTAGGTGAAAGAGCCCAAAATTCACTAGATTTTAAAAAACTATTAGAAAACAAATTTAACCTTGATGTAATAATGCAGGATGAGAGATTATCTACTGTAGAGGTTCATAAGTTTTTAATAGATAAAGATGTTACACGTAAGAAACGCAAAAAAGTAGTCGATAAAATGGCTTCACAAATTATTTTGCAATCTTACTTAGATATGATAAACAATAGTAGAAAGGAAATATAGTAATGAACGAAGAAACAAAAAATAAATTTAAAGTAATAGATAAAGATGGTAATGAAATTGAATGTGAAGTATTATTTACTTTTGAATCAGATGAAACTAAAAAAAATTATATAGTGTATACAGATAATACTAAGGATGAAATTGGAAATATTAAAGTATATGCATCAATATTTGATCCAAACAGTGAAACAACTAAATTAGATCCAATAGAAACTGAGGAAGAATGGAATATAATCGAAAATATTTTAGAAACACTACAAGAAGAAAATAAAAATCAAATAGATAATGAAAGTTCTAGTGAGTAGAAATACTCACTTGTTTGTTTGTGAATTATGAAGAAGTTAGCAAATATAGCGCTCCTATTATTAGCTTTTTTCTTAACGTTAATAATTGGACTAGGAATAGTATATAAAATAGGGATTAGTAGTGTGGATAAAAATGATAAAGATACAATTTTAGTAGAAATAAAAGAAGGAAGTTCAACTTCTGATATTGCAAAAACTTTAAAAGAAAAAGGAGTTATTAGAAACGATTTTATTTTTAAAGTATATGCGAAAATAAACAATGTAAATGATTTAAAAGGTGGATATTTTGAGTTAAATAAAAGTATGAATGTCGAAGAAATAGTAGATAAAATGCGAAAAGGTGATACTGTAGACCCTAACTCTATAATTGTTTTATTCAAAGAAGGATTAAATATAAGAGGAATAGCTGAAGTTATTTCTGAAGAAACCAACAATACCGAAGAAGATGTATATGCACTTTTAGAAGATGAAACATATATAGATAAATTAATTGATAAATATTGGTTTTTATCTGATGATATTAAAAATGTGAATATTTATTATCCTTTAGAAGGATATTTGTTTCCAAATACTTATACTTTTAAAGATAAAGATGTATCTGTAGAAGAGATATTTACTACTATGTTAGATGAAATGGAAAAAGTTTTAAATAAATATAAAGATGATATTGAAAATAGTGAATATTCTGTACATGAAATAATGACCTTGGCTTCGATAGCGGAACTTGAAGGTATAAGTTTGGAAGACAGAAAAAATATATGTAGTGTGTTCAATAATCGTCTAGATAATGATATGTCTTTAGGTAGTGATGTTACTACGTATTATGCATTCAAAGTTGATATGGGGGAACGTGATTTAAAAACTAGCGAGATAAATACATACAATGCATACAATACTAGAGGTCCAAATATGAATGGAAAGTTACCTGTAGGACCTATCGCAAATCCTAGCAAAGAAGCAATAGAAGCTGCAATTTATCCTGCTAAAACTGATTATTTATATTTTGTAGCAGATAAAAATAGAAAAGTATATTTTACAAAAACTGTAGCTGATCATGATAGAAAAGTACAAGAACTTAAAGATCAAGGGTTATGGTATGAATGGTAGAAAAATTAGAAGAACTTCAAAAAACAGCACTTAAAAATAATATTCCTATTATTCAAAAGGATGGACTGGAATTTATTCAAAATTATATAAAAGAAAATAGTGTATCTAGAGTTTTAGAAATAGGAAGTGCGGTAGGATATTCGGCTATTGCTTTCGCACTTACTAAAAATGATATAAAAATAACAACTCTTGAAAGAGATAAAGATCGATACAATGAAGCTTTAAACAATATTAAAAGATTTAATTTGGATAATCAAATAACAATATATAATATTGATGCATTTGATTATGAAGATAGTAGAAAATATGATTTAATCTTTATAGATGCCGCCAAAGCACAATATATTAAGTTTTTCGAGAAATTCAAGAGAAATTTAAATAAAAATGGCGCAATTATAACGGATAATCTAAGTTTTCATGGATTAGTAGATCATCCAGAAAATACAAATAATAGAAATACTAAACAATTAGTAAGAAAAATTCAAAAATACATTGAATTTTTGAATGAGAATAAAGAATTTGAAACTAAATTTTATGAAATAGGAGATAAGATAAGTATATCTATTTTAAAAAATAAAGAAGCTAAGTAATGCTTCTTTTGTTTTGCATAAATTGTATCTACAGAAAACAAAATATTGAATCGGGGATTATTATATACTAGAACAGTGAAGAGTAAAAAAATTAAAAAAATAGTTTTATTTCTAATAATTTTTTTATATATTTTATTGGAGG
>CALVYE010000047.1 GCA_944372025.1 uncultured Bacilli bacterium
CCTTGTCATACAATCAACTACCTTTATTTTATTATATCAGATATTTGATTGCGAAAAAACTTCACTCTTTAAAGCTGTAGCATTGATATTTTTATTGTAATTTAGTAAAATATTAATAGATTTGATATTTATCAATCTTGTTTTGAGCAAAAGTTCGAGATAGGCTCGACTGTGGCTCCATAGAGATTTCAACCCTTGTAAAATAAGGGTTTTATTATGTAAAAAAGATTTTAGGTACAAATTAGGTACATTTTTTACAATTGCTTTTTTTATATAAATTTTAAAAAGAGCCTAATCGCAATGATTAAGATAAGTCACTTTTTAATAATTTGTCACCAACACTTCAGTTGTTTTCAAGATATTACCAGTTTGTTTATGATAATTAGAATTATTATAATCACAGTCAATAATATGAACTTTATAATTATGGTCTTTTATCCATGCATCTAAAATGCTGTTTCTATTTCCTTTATGTTCTATAACATTTGATAAAGCAAACTTGATACCTTTACTATCTAAAATTGATAAATAATTTAATAAATCTATTTCATCTTGCTCTGTCCATCCCCCATTTTCATTGTAACTAGCTGTTCCCAAAAAATATGGTGGATCGCAATATACTAAAGTATTATCTGTTGTTTCAACTGCATATTCTCTAAAGTCAGATTTTATAAATTCAATATTTTTAGTTTTAAGTTTTGTTATAAAATTCTTTAAATTTTTTCTTAAGGAATTATTAAAATCTCTTTTACCAACTGGCATATTAAATTCACCATTAGAATTAAATCTAATTTGATTATTAAATCCATAAATAACAAGCGTTAAAAACAATAAATCTTTTTCAGTTGTATTACCTTTCATACTATTATAATCTTTTCTTAATTCTAAATATTTAGACTTATTATAAGAACCTAGTCCTTTGTCACTAGTACAATTGTAAACTTCATAACCATTTAACAATGAATTACTTAATTGATATTTTTCAATAATTTTTTCTAATGAATTGATAATAAATCCATCTTCATACTTCTTAAATAAGTCCATAACTCTTATTATTTCTTCTTGTTTATCAACACATACAATTCTCTTAGCATTTACATTAACCCCTACATTAGAGCCACCTGAAAATAAATCAATAAACAGATCTATATCAGTTGGGAAAATGGGTATTATTTGATTTAATAGTTTATACTTACCTCCCGTATAGTTTAGTGGAGATTTAACTTTATCAATTATTGGAACTTCTTGCTTTTGTTTTTTCTTTGTAGTTTTTCCAACTTTGCACACGAATAGTCTTTCTTTATGACCATCAATATGTGTTTTACCTGTATTAAATTGATTGAAATCAGTTTCATATATTTTGACTTTACCTTTCATTCTTAAAGTATTCATAATATCTTCATCACTAATTTTTGCTTGCGATCTACCAGCTCCTTTAGTACCCATATTGTTATATGAAACAATTATATATTTTGCATTTATATTTTCAATTAAGTCTTTAAAAGCAAGTGGAGCTGATACAGAACAATATTTACTCTTTATCCCATTTCTTTCCATTTTTTTAGCAACCCCGTGAACCTCATTTTTTTCCCACATCGCCACATTTTCTAATAAATGATATGCATCTGAATATTGTCTTGAATTATATGGTGGATCAATATAAACAACATCTGCTTTAATATTTTTTACTAAATCATTAGAATCCTCATTAAAAACTTTATTATTTTTATTATTTGTATTAGATTTTAAATCAAGCATACATAACTCTAATTTTTTATCTAAATCTCCATTTTTTCTATATGCATCATAATGTCCAACTGTATTTGCAATTTTATCCATAGCATATAATAAAGATGTTATAAGTATTGCTCTTTCCCTTGTGTTTAAATTGTTAGAAAGATAATTCGTTTCAATATCTTCTCTTATATAACCAATTTTTTTACAATTATCTTTGCTAAAATAAGTATCACTAAAATTAAGCGAAAAATAGTTTTCTTCTAAGTTAGAAAGCGAATTGTATTTCTCTATATATAGTTTTATTTTGCTTTTATCTATTTTTTCATTACCAAACCATGATAAATAAGATAAATAGTTAGATTTCAATAAATCATTAACATATATTTTAGTTTTTTGATTATTAAAAAAATCTCCAACTATACCAGTTCCACCGAATAAATCCAAAAATGAAGAAAATTCAATTTTTTCTTTTTTTATAGTATTTTCAATGAAATCAAGCATTCTAGCTTTACTACCTATATATCTTCTATTATTAATTGAAATCGTTTTCATATTTTACATCTCCATTTCCATTTTCGGCATCGTATTTTTCTATACAATTATATCAAAAAAAAGATAGCTTCTCAACTATCTTTTATATATTTTTTAAAATTTCTTCTCTATACCAAATCGGATCAGGAACAGATGATTTAAATGCTTTATCAAACCAATTATAGATTTCATTATAATTCATATTATTTTCAAGGATTTTTTTTAGTATATCTATATCAATTGGTATGATTTTTAGACACTCAATAAACTCACCATTCCCCTTTGGATAAAATCTTGTTTTCATATTTCTAAAATCTAAGATTATTCTTTCTTCTAAGTTAGGAGCAACAAATAATGCATAATCATTTGAATTATTAGTAAATTTTATATTTTCACCAAGATGTCTAGAAACAGGTTCCATTTCCATAGCTCTTTGTCCTGTAGATTCAGATAGAGTTGCTTCAATTAACAAATCATGTTTTGGGTATGTATCATTATCATACTTATATACAATATCTGCCATTCCACCACCAGCATGTGTTTTTGGAAGAAAATTAGCATCTAAACTTAAATTCATATAGTCCAAAATATTTCCTTTTTTTCTACTAATTCTATACCAAGCAATTCCAAGTATATACTCAAATATTGTTGGTATATTTGCATTATCAGTAATATATGAATTTAATTCCTCATCATTTCTATTTTTTATTTGCTCCAATATTCTAATTAAATCGTTTGTTTTAAATTTAGTATCTATTAACTCATTAAAGTTCTTTAATTTTTCATCTTTAATGTATGTATTAATATTATTAATTGTTAATTTTGTCCCTAATTCTTCATTAATATTATTAATTACATCGGCTATATTAATATTATAGTGTGGTGAAATATTTTCTATTGGAATATCTGAATAAAATTTATTTAAATAGACATCGTCTTCTAATAATTTTTCATTGAGTAAATCATCAATTATATTTTTAAAGTAGAATTTTGGCAACATATCTAATTCTATCTTCTCATCCTCAAATTTTATAATGTCTGTTAATGAAAAATATCGTTTATTTAAATCAAAGAAATCTTTTAAATTCACTTTCCACTTAAATAAATGTAATTTGATAAAGAACGTCTTTTTAAAATCAATTATATTTTTAGGTAAACTGATATCTAATTCTTTAAATCTTTTATCAAATTCTTCATCAATTTTAGTTACCCTATATCCCATAAACAAATAATCTTGCCATAGCATTCTAGTATTTCCCGATATTTTTTTACATTCATCAAACAATTCTCGATATTTTAGAAGTCTATCATTAAAACTTTTATGCTTTAAATGAAATACTAAATCAACTAAAGTATGATAAATAGCATTATAAGGTCTATCGTATGTTTTACTTTTTCTATTTAACCCTATTTTTTCAAACGTTTCTTCTGTTACAGAATATTCTTTACTAAAATCATATAGAGCTTGCATATAATTATTCATTTCAAATATTTTGGCTGTAATAATTTCATCTACAGAAACTCCATCTCTTTCAGTATTTTTTATTGTTTGAACCATTTTTGTGACATCATATTTATTTTTGCAAAGTGGAAGTAAATAAGTAAATTCATCATAAGATAAGTAATCTAAATTTTCAATCATATAAATAAGTGCTATAAATGGTTTTATTTTAATATTCTCATTATTAATTTGTAGTTTTAGAAATTGCAATAAATATTTATAACTGTCTTCAGAAATCATAAATATATTTTTTTTATTCATTGGTTTATATAATAATCGTTCAATATTAGCTCCAACTTCAGTTAATTTTCTGTCTCTAGTTAAAACGCCTATATCAGCTAAACCAGAGGTTTTTTCTCTTGCATCTTTATCTGGAATTTTTGCTTCTCCATCTAAAAAGTCATTTTCCTTTAAATAATTATAATATTTTTCTTGGGTGTCATTATTCCATTCTGCATTAGGATTATTATTCCAGAATTCTTTTAATAATTGTAGTTGTCTTTCTATTTTATAATTTAATTGACTCGTTCTAAAACTAGTAGTCCCTATAGACCAATTATAACTTTTAAATGCCATACTACACCTCCAAAAAAAACAACTATATTTATATTTTAACACAACCTATTTTATAAAAATATCCTATGTTACTCGTTGACCTTTTTTATGATAACGTGATTTCTTATTGTAAAGATTATTTATGAAATATTTACTTATAAACAAATTCATGTTGTAAAAAGATACTGTTAGATTATCAGTAAAGCAATACAGTCATAAAAGAAAATGACCTTTATGATTAAATTATTTTAAAAAATTACACAACTATTAGCACATTTGTTATTTAATTTTTTAATAAATCGTTTAGTATCAATGTTATCTGAATCAGTCGATAACAAATAAACTCACAATTCATTTCAAAAAATTAATCTTTCACAACTAGATTTTTTTCAATTAACCTTTCTATTTCTTAAGTTTCATTTCCGCCAAAGCTAACAATTTTATCAATAAATATATTTTTATCTAAATATATTACAAGGCCATCAGCTATATCTAACTCTGTTGCAGTGTTAAACCATCCCTCAGCCTTCTCTTGTTCATCAACTCTACCAGTTTTTGCTCCTTGATAGCATATAAAATGTGCAGAACAGTTTTCGTCATAAAGTTTAAAATGATAATTTCCTTCAGGTAGATCCGTTCCAACCCTATAACTATAAAAACCATGTGGATTGATATATTCAACTTTGCTAATTAAATTTGTATTAATCAAAAATCCGTTATCTACAAATAACGAATCAGAAACTAATAATTTAATAAAAGATCCGGTTATACAATAATCATTTTTCTCTAGAGCATCATACATATCAGAAGGTCCATCTATTTGACCAGCACCAATTATGTACATTCCTTTATTTTCGAGTGAGAAAAAAAAGTAATCACCTGGATCAATATTAACACCAGCTTTATAGAATTTCTTTTTTTGTTTTCTTAAATCACTTATATCTATAATATTTCCCCGTCTATCATAAATATTTACTTTAGTATTTTCATTCCCGTTAGAATATAAACTTTTTTTAAATTTTTGTCTACAATTTGGGCATTCTTCCATTCCTTCTTGTATTATAGTATGGCAATTAGTACATTCAGACCAACTATAATTGTGCTCGGAATAATATTTGCTGTTTTTAGGTTCCTTTTCATAATCATCTAATGCAACAAGGGCACCTAAGGCTCTTGTCTCTGGGGTTTTACCAGTAAACATATTCCATATACCAAGTTTTTTCCAAAATCCCATATTACACCTCCAAATCAATTTGTATTAGATAAAAATATTATAACATAATATTTTTATCGAGATTTTTATAAATTTTGATTTATGTACAGATTTGTTATCATTAAAAAGAAGATTTATATATCAGTTTTTTAGGAAAAATGCCGTGTGTTTATTCAATATCGTTCCATCGAGAAAATTACACCATTCTTATATTCTAAAAACACCGTTAGATTATCAACTTATCAGCAAAGTAATAAAATTATAAAGGAAATAAGCTTTATGATAAAGGTATTTTAAAAATTTCACATAACCATTAACGAATTCATAAATTTAATTCTTTATAAAGTTGATTAGCACCAATGTTATCTGAATCAGCCAATAAGCGAATAAACTCACAATTCATTTTTCTAGCTATATTTTCGATATATTCAAATAATTTTGTTCTTACTTTAAGCCTTCTATATTCTTTTTTTTACTCAAGCACTACAAATGATGATAAAAGGATTGTTTTCTTCAAAGCATTACGATGAATGATAACTTGTGCAAAACCAACAATAACAATATTATGTTTTACAACAATCATTTGAAATCAGAATTATCTTTAATTTTTTTAATGTTTGAAGCAGTTTAATTCCGTTTATATTCATAGGTCTTTCTGCTTCATAGAGTTGGCTACTTCTTCTACCTCTTCTTCTTTTAGCTTTTCAAAGAGTCCCCTCAATATGATTTTTTATAAATTAAGCTTATTCGACCGTATAGACTGCTTCATGTTCTATTTCTTTATATTGAATATTTAATTGTTTCAAGATCTCATACAAATTCATCTAGCATACTCCTATTATTGATTATCTTCATTGCTTAAACACCGAACAAATTAGGATTTACTAAAGGTACAATCAATTCACAAATTTCATTTTTTTCATCATATCCCCAATAAGCCTGATAAAAACCATCACCAAAACCACTAGCGATCATCACCAATTTATGTTTAGTACTAGGGTTTTTCCACTCGATAAAATCTCCCTCTTCTCTTTGGTATTGGGGTAACTTGAGTGCACTCTCCTTAAAGAATGTAGCAAAATAATCATCGTAGTGGTTACCATCAGGGTTATCTTGATACCAGGCATCTAAAAATGTTTGATATTCTTTTCCTACTTGTTCATCACAAAAAGAAATCATCCCTGCATCTACTGGGAACCCACTTAGAACGCCATCTTTAGCAATAAAAGCAGCAGTTTCTTCAGTAGGGTTAGCGATAACGTATTTAATAGCTAGAGTATTTTTGATTTTTAATCTAGCTGTACACATTCTGATTCCTATTTCAGGACTTCGGCATATAGAAATCTCAACTGGATATTTGCCGACAGGAATCTCAGTTTCTAGTACTGGAGAAAACTTTCCACTAGCTAAATAGGCAAGTGGATCAGAAACAATAATTTTCCCACTTGGGCAATCAATCTCCCCTATCGTTAGATAAAATCTAGTATTTGATTTTACAAATTGATTTTTAATATCTTCGACATTCATTTCTTGACTAGATATATACTTTAAATTTAATTCAAAGGCCTTTTGAATATCTAATTTTTTCTCTTTATTTTTATCAGATTGATGAAATGATTCCATAAATTCTACTCCTTATTAAATGACGATGTTTTTTATTTATCTTTATTTTCATTCTTTCTATTTTTTTCTATTATTCTTTGTTTATTGGTTCTTGAAGTTGTTCTAAACCTGTTTTAGCCGTTTCTTTAACTCCTACAATCGTCGAATTTTTAAAAATATATTCGATTTTCTCTTCTATTTCTATCGCATCTTCATTAAGCATAAATTCAAATTCATAAGTTTTGTCTTTCTCTAAGGTGATATCCCATAAGTTATTGATAATTACTGTTTTTGTTTCTCCTTGAAATTCACTTAGTGTTACTTTAAAGGAATTTCCATAAGTAACTGGACTCCCCTCTTCAGTATATTGTTGTTCAGTATATTTGGATACTTCGTTTATTGTATAAGTTCTTATAAAAGTATAATTATTATCTTTACAAAAATTTTGTTTAAACTCCATATCCTTATTTCCAATATAAACATCTTGATTACCATCTAGTGTATTACATTGGATTAAAGTAATATCTCCCTTATAAATTTGAGTACCACCATCCATTAAAGTATCTTCCAGTTTTAAGGTACTTATTATTTGGTTAATGGCATCGTTATTATCTTCTATATAATTTTTTAATTCAATATTCTCATCGTTTATTTTAATGGTCGTATTTTCAAGACAGTAAGTATAAATGTTTCTTTCTTCTTTTGACATCAGTAATTCCGGTTTATTACATTCATTTTGGTTTTGATATTCAATCTGAAAATCTTTTTTTGAACCGCAACCTGTTATCCCTAGGACAGTCATTCCTGTTATTAAAACCGTAACGATTTTCTTTTTCATAATACCTCCAACGAAATGAATTTTCATCACTCCAACTATATTAAAATTGTACCAAATTTCTAACGAAAAGTCTTGAGTTTTAAATGAATATTCTTATAAAGCAAAAAGTGTTGAGTTATTATAAGTCCGACCAAAGAGTTAAAATAATCTCAACACACTTAATAATATACACAAAATATTAATTTTGAAAAGAATTACTTTCTCTCTTTGGTAAAAATGAAGAGAGTTTTGCTTTGTGAAAAGCGCAGAATACCATGGAGAAAGTAAATCTTCGATAATACTCGATTGTTCTGTAAATGGTAATTATTATTTTCCTCCATTATTTCTTTGACTAATATTTGCTATTAAAGTAATAGAACAACTACATAATAAAACAATAGCTATTATTAGAAGATTATTATCTATTAAATTCAGTATTATCAATATAATACTTGCTATTATACCCAATATAGAGCCAATAAGTCCTATATCATTTCCCGTAATTTTTCTTTTTTCATAATATCACATACCTCCATAAATTTGTAAATTATTATTAAATAATTGAGAAAATAATTAATGAAATACCTACAATTACAAAAATTACACCCCACACTCTAAGAACAATTTTCATTTTAGGTTTTTTTAATAATTT
>CALVYE010000048.1 GCA_944372025.1 uncultured Bacilli bacterium
TTTTATCAAAATCATTATTTAGAATTAGACTTTGTAGAACTTTTTAAAACTTATAATGATAAATATCCTTTACTTGAAGAAGAGAGAATGCTTTTATTTATACTTTTATCAATTCCAAAGAAAGTTGAATTTGAAGATAATGAGATGGAATCATGTAAGAAATTAAGAAAACAGTTAGATTATATATACAAGACTGAAAATTTGATTAAAGAATTTTATAAAGTAAATAACCCTCAATAAAGATAATTAATGAATAATATAACTGTTAATTTAATTATATATTTTTTATAATTTAAAAAATCTACAAAATAAATTGTAGATTTTTTTACCACCAAAATATCCTAGATAGGAAAAATAAGAACAGGATAAGTTCTATCAATAGAACTATAGAATGAAATGAAAACGTAAGAATAAGGATTAAAATTACTTGATAAAAAATTATTATACCAAGAATTAATATTCCAAAAATCCAAAAAGGACCTCCTCTACAAAACCATCTTCTCCACATAACTTTCACCCAATTTAATATATGTGTATTTTAACTATTTGTATAGACAAATAATAGATTTTTTATAAAAAAAGGGTATAATAGTCTTAGGATGGTGAATATATGAAAAATAAAAAAAGTAATATATCTAAATTTATTGGAGCTGTTATTTTAATTATATTAATAATTATAATTTCTATAATTTTATTAAATAAACCCGCAAATAAAGTTATGGCTGATTTAAATAATATGACAGTAAATGAAATCAAAAATTATGCTAAAGAAAATTCTTTAAAACTAAATATAGAATATGAATATAATAAAAATGTAGAAAAAAATAAAGTCATATCTCAAAGTATTAAAAAAGATAAAGTTCTTAACAAAGATGATAAACTTACTGTAGTAATTTCTAAAGGTAGAGTTAGTAAAGAAATATTAAAAGAAAACAATGTTAATGAATTAGGTAATGTACCTATAATGATGTATCATGGAATTGAAAATGTAGAATCTACTGAGTATGTTGGTGGTAATGTAGATAAAGATGGATATAATAGAACAGTAGAGGCATTTAAAAATGATTTAGAGTTTTACTATAAAGAAGGATATAGAATGGTAAGACTAAAAGATTATGTTAATGGTAAAATTACTACTGAATTAGGAAAAAGCCCAATTATTTTGACCTTTGATGATGGTAATAAAAATAATTTTAATGTTTTAGGAAAAGATGAAAATGGTAATTTAGAAATAGATCCTAATTGTGCGGTAGGAATTTTAGAAAGTTTTAAAAAGAAATATCCAGATTATAATGTAACCGCAACCTTCTTTTTAATGGATGGTCTATTTAATCAAGATGAATATGACAATGAAAAATTAGAATGGCTAGTAAATAATGGATATGATATAGGAAATCATACAAAGACTCATGTTAACTTTAAAACTGCAACCATTGATACATCTCAAGCTGAAGTAGGTTATATGTATGAAAAATTGGAAAGTATTATTCCAGGAAAATATGTTAAAATAGTCGCACTACCTTTTGGTAGTCCTGGAGATAAAAATCACGAAAATTTTAAATATATATTAAATGGAAATTATAATGGAAAAACTTACAATACTGAAGCAACATTAAGAGTTGGATGGATGCCTGAAGTTTCACCTTTTCATAAAAATTTCGACAAAACATTCTTGAAACGTGTAAGAGCATATGATAACAATGGAAAAGAATTTGATATTAGTTCAGTTTTTGAAAACTTAAAAACTACTAGATATATTTCAGATGGTGATGAAGATACAATTGTAATACCTTCTTCTAAAAATGAAAATCTTGGTAATACAGATAAAGAAATAATTGAATATTAAAAATAGTGATTTATAAACAATCACTATTTTGTTTTTTTAATATTTTTAGGATTTTTTGTAAGTGCATTCATAAATTGTAGTTTTAATTCTCCCATACTAGAATTTGGGTTTACCGTTCCTTCAAAAAATTTGTCTTTATCAACTTTTGTAAAATCTAAAGTATAATTGAAATTTTCAAAGTAATAATTCCTAGAGTTAACATATTCTCTCATAAATTCTCTGATAGTTCTTCCATTACCTTCTCTAAAAGGATGAATTTCTATTAATCTATGATAGACTTCAGCTAAAGCTTCTGCATAGAAAAAATCACTAGACGCTCGAGATAAAACTTTATCATCAATATTAATTAGCAACTCGTTTAAATAATTTTCAATTTGAGTATAATCACAAAAAGAAGCCGTACGAGTTTTACCCATATTAACATATCTATATTTTCCAGCAAACTCATAAATGTCATTAAAAATATATTTGTGTATTTTACATAAATGTTCAGCGTTAAAATCTCCTTCAATTGGATTAAGATATAATTCAATTAATTTTTTAGTGGTAATGTTTTTTTCAACTTCTTTTAACTCATCATAATTGATAATTCCAAGTTTATTTTTTAAAACATTTGTTCCATCATAAAAATAACTATTCCATCTCTCATCACTTGTCATATATTTAACTTCTTTCTATATAGTTTTTAACTAAAGAATAAACTTTAGGATCGTTAATTATGTCCCTTTCAATTTTTTTAAAGTTTTCATCATTAATTGAACAATCTTCATCCATTGACATTATCGCACGCGCTTGCTTAGCAGCTTCTAAATACGTTCTTAAAATTCTTATTTTTTCATTATTTTCCAATATATACACCTCCAACTACTAGATGTATTATCTTTATATTATTATATCATTTTAGATAAATTTGTTTCAATAAAAATGAGTTAAAAATAACTTGATATATTTTGCATCTTATCATATAATATTAAAAGACAAAGGCGAAGAACTAAAGGAGTAAGTTATTAATTATTTATAGAGAGTTAGTGTTAGGTGGAAACTAATGATAGTGATAACTGAAGGTAGTTAGGGAGCTTAATTTCTGAATAGAGTAAGATCTTACGTATAATATGCGTTAAATATTTGAGTGTGTAGCTAATTGCTACAAACTAAGGTGGTACCACGGGTAAAACTCGTCCTTAATCTAAGGATGAGTTTTTTTATTTATATAGAAAGAAGATGATTGATATTAAAAATTCAATTGAAAAATTTAAAGAATATACTGATAAATATTTATTAAAAAATAAAAAACATAAATTAAAAGTAGATCATACTTATAGAGTTATGGAACTATGTGAAAAAATAGCTAAATCTTTAAATTTAAGTGAAGAAGAAGTTTCTCTTGCAAAAGTTTGTGGATTATTACACGATATCGCACGTTTTGAACAACTTGATATTTTTGAAACCTTTGCAGATTCGAAAAGTATCGACCACGGTGATTTAGGCTATTATATTCTAAAAAAAGATAATTTTATAGATATGTTTAATGATAATAAAAAATTTAATTCTATAATCTTGAACAGTGTTAAATATCACAATAAATTATCTATACCAAATAATCTATCGAAGGAAGAAGCCTTATACACAAAAATTGTAAGAGATGCCGATAAATTAGATATCCTATATTTAATTACTACAGATGATATAAAAATCGATATACAGGATGATTTGATTAGTGATAATGTATTAAATTCTATTTTAAATAATAAAACGATTAACAAAACTGAAGTTAAAACTAATGCAGACAGAATATGTGTCTGGTTTGGATTTTTATTTGATATAAACTTTGATTATTCAATTAGATATTTAAAAGAAACTAAATATTTTAATATAATAATTAGAAATTATATTTTGAAGTCATCAAATGAAAATACTAAAAAACAATTAGAAATTATTCAAAAACATTTCGATAACTATATTTTAAAGAAAGAAGGTAAACTATGTTAAATAAAAAATACAATCATTTAGAAGTTGAAGAAAATAAATATGATTTTTGGAAAGATAATGGATACTTTGAAAGTGGAGATAAATCTAAAGAACCCTTTACTATTGTTATCCCACCACCAAATGTAACAGGTAAACTGCACTTAGGTCATGCGTGGGATACAACCCTTCAAGATATAATAATAAGATATAAAAGAATGTGTGGATACGATGCTTTATGGCTTCCCGGAATGGATCATGCAGGTATTGCTACTCAAGCTAAAGTTGATGAAAAACTTAAAAGCTTAGGTCTAAAACCACGTGAAATGGATAGAGAAGATTGGCTAAATCATGCTTGGAGTTGGAAAGAAGACTATGCTGAAACTATAAGAAAACAATGGGCAAAATTAGGACTTAGTTTAGATTACTCTAAAGAAAGATTTACTTTAGATGAAGGACTATCTAATGCAGTTAAGCATGTTTTTGTAACTCTTTATAACGAAGGATTGATTTATCGTGGTGAAAGAATTATAAATTGGGATCCTGAAGCAATGACAGCTTTATCTAATGAAGAAGTTATCTATAAAGATGTAGAAGGAGCTTTTTATCATTTAAAATATATTATAGATGGTACTAATGATTATCTAGAAGTGGCAACCACAAGACCCGAAACATTATTTGGAGATACAGCAGTAGCTGTAAATCCAGAAGATGAAAGATATAAACATTTAATAGGAAAAAAGGTTGTTCTTCCTTTAGTAAATAAAAAAATACCTATTATAGCTGATGAACATGCTGATCCTTCTTTTGGTACAGGGGTTGTTAAAATAACGCCTGCACATGATCCTAATGACTTTGAAGTTGGAAATAGACATAACTTAGAAAGAATTATTGTTATGAATAAAGATGCAACTATGAATCATAATGCAGGCATTTATGAAGGATTAGACAGATTTGTTTGTAGAGAAAAAATGTTAGAAGATTTAAAGAAACAAGACTTATTAATTAAAATTGAAAAAATAACACATTCAGTTGGCCATTCAGAAAGAACAAACGTTATGGTTGAACCATATCTATCTAAACAATGGTTTGTAAAAATGGATGAATTATCTAAAGCTGTTTTAGACAATCAAAAAAATAAAGATACTAAAGTAAACTTTATTCCTGAACGTTTTGAAAAAATCCTAAATCATTGGATGGAAGATTGCCACGATTGGTGTATTTCAAGACAACTATGGTGGGGACATAGAATTCCAGCATGGTACAAAGGCGATGAAATCTATGTAGGTGTTAATCCTCCTACAGGAGATGGATGGGTACAAGATAGTGATGTACTTGATACATGGTTTAGTAGTGCCTTATGGCCATTTTCAACTCTAGGTTGGCCAGAAAAAACAGAACTTTTTGATAGATATTATCCTACAAGTGTATTAGTAACAGGGTATGACATCATTTTCTTCTGGGTTTGTCGTATGGTATTCCAAGGACTAAAATTTACAGGTAAAAGACCATTTAAGAATGTATTAATTCATGGTTTAGTAAGAGATAATCAGGGAAGAAAAATGAGTAAAAGTTTAGGTAATGGAATAGATCCTATGGATGTTATAGAAGAATATGGAGCAGATTCTTTAAGATATTTTCTAACTACAAGTTCCGCACCAGGTATGGATTTACGTTTCGATATGGAAAAAGTAAAATCTACATGGAACTTTATAAATAAATTATGGAACGCATCTAGATATGTAATGATGAATCTTGAAGATTTTGATCTTAACAATTACAGTATTGTAGATTTAAAAGAAATAGATAAATGGATTTTAACCAATTTAAATATAACTATAAAAAACGTAACTAAACATATGGATAACTATGACTTTAATTTAGCGGGTAGCGAAATATATAATTTTACATGGAATTATTTCTGTGATTGGTACATTGAATTATCTAAAGTAAGAATGAATGATACAACAAAGAGTGTATTAATATATACTTTAAATTCAATTTTAAAAATGCTTCATCCATTTATGCCTTATGTTACTGAAGAAATATATCAAAATATGCCAATGCATGAAGATTCTATCATGATTAGCAATTATCCAATATATAACGATGATTTTGAATATGATGTTACATATACAGAAAATTTAATCGAAATGATTAAAGCTTTTAGGAATGTTAAAACTGAAAATAATATTAAAAACCCCATATTAATTTATAATGAAGATTTAAATGAATTTATAAATGATAGTAAGGATATATTAGAAAAGTTACTAAAATTAAATGGGGAAACCCTGATTAAAAGTCAAAGCTTCAAAGATGATGATATTACAATTATACCTTTGACATTATCTTTTGGAAATGTGGAAATTGCTTTCAAAAAAGATGTAAATAAAGATGAAGAATTAGAAAAATTAAATAAAGAAAAAGAAAATTTAGAAAAATCTATTCAAAAAAGAGAAAAATTACTTTCTAATGAAAACTATGTATCGAAAGCCCCTAAAACTGTTGTTGATAAAGATAGAAATCAATTAGAAATTGAAAAATTAAAATTAAGTGATATTATAAAACAAATAAAAAGTTTATAATTTACATTTAAACTAAATAATGATACAATTAATTAACCTTTGAATATAGAAGGTTAGAAAGCTTTAAATTAAGGAGATGTTTATGGATATTAAAATACCCAATCATGTCGCAATAATAATGGATGGCAACGGAAGATGGGCACAAGAAAGAGGATTATCGAGAAGCGATGGTCATTTAGCAGGAGTTAACAATTTAGAAAAACTTGCAGAATATATATTTGACAGAGGTGTTAAGGTATTAAGTATCTTTGCCTTTTCAACAGAAAATTTTAAAAGAAGTAAAGAAGAAGTAGATTTCTTAATGAAACTTTTTATAAAATTTTTTAAAACAAAATTTAAGAATTTAAAGAAAAAAAATATAAAAATTGTCTTTTCTAAAAAAGAAAGTGGACTTCCAGAAGAAGTCGAAAAAGCCATAAAAAAAATGGAAAAGGAAACTGAAAATAATACGGCGGGAATTTTCAATATATGTGTTAATTATGGAGGACACAGTGAAATTGTAGATGTTGCTAAAAAAATAAGCGAGAGTGTTTTAGAAGGAAAAATTAAAGTTAATGAAATAGATGAAAAAACTATTGAACAAAATTTATATCAAACTCTACCTCCAATAGATTTATTAATAAGAACAAGTGGAGAATATAGAATAAGTAATTTTATGTTATGGCAACTTGCATATGCAGAGATGTATTTTCCAAAAACTTACTTTCCAGCCTTTGATGAAAAAGAATTTGATAAAGCATTAGAAGCATATTCACATAGAGATAGAAGATTTGGTGGTATTAAAAAATAAAAAAAGAGGGATATTATGGTTGATGTAAAAGAAGAAATTTTGGATTTTTTAGCTGAAAGACCTAATGTTGTTGGAGCATATGGTTATGGTTCAGGAATTTTTAAACAAACAGGGTATACAAAGGATGAGAAACCTCAAATAGATTTAATTTTAATTGTAAAAGATATGAAAAATTGGCATCAAGAAAATATTTTGGCTAATCCAAAAGATTATTCTTTATCTGGAAACATATTTTTGACAAAATTACCTGATGCTATTGCCAAAAGTGTAACGGGAATTTCTTATCAAAGTAATATAAAATATAAAGATAGAATTTTTAAATATGGAATAATAGAAGAAAAAGATTTTTTAACTTTTATGAATACATGGAAAAGTTTTTATGTTCCAGGAAGATTTCAAAAACCTATTTTTCCAATAATTGAAAATGAAAAATTTTATGAATCAATTAAAGTTAATAGAGAAAACGCAATAAAAGTTGGGCTTTTAACTCTTAAGAATGAAAAAACTAACATAAAAGATTTATATTATAATATAACTTCACTATCATATATGGGAGATATTCGCATGATGTTTGCAGAAAATCCAAATAAAATTAAAAATATTGTTAATGGTAGTTTTGAAGAGTTTGATAATATGTATGGTTCAAATAATAAATATTTTGAAATTAAAAATGATGGCACTATAAAATATGATCTTGAAAAATTGATATCAAATATTCCAACTTTGCCATCTGCTTTATATAATAATTTAAGTATGTATGTAAACTCTAGTAGTTGTTCAAAAGAAGATTTAGTAGAAATAAGAGAAAGTATTATAACATATATAAGAAATATAAACGAAAAAGAAAGTATTATACAACCAGCAAAAGGTATATTAACTAATGGAGTTGCCAAATCCCTTATATATGTAATTCCTAAATTAAAGAAAAAATTAAAAAAATAATTTAATATTGCCAGTATATATAATTGGCAATATTTTTTATCAACACATTATAATCGCAATATGAAAAAATAAAATACAAAAGCTTTGTCTTTTAATTTTATACAACTTTTATTGTTTCAAGATATTTATTGTAAAAAATTTTAATTATACAAACATTAATAATTGTAGAATAAAAAGAAAAACAAATAATTAGATTAGTAAGATAAATTTAATTATTTGTTTTTTGTTTGTATCAAAAAGTCCAAATTAATTATTTGTATTAATTTATGATATGGGATAAAGTGTTCGTGAGGTGATAAAAAATGAAGAAAGATAAAGTTATACCTGCAACCTTCGATCCAGTATTTAAAGCACTCTTAACATCAGAAGAATGTAGAGAATATCTAGCAGATCTAATACATATAGTAACTAAAATACCTAA
>CALVYE010000049.1 GCA_944372025.1 uncultured Bacilli bacterium
CATCTAGCAGTTCAAGTGGAGGATCATCTTCAGGCGGAGGATCATCAGGTGGTGGTTCTGGAGGTGGCGGAGGTGGATCTTGGTAGACACCTCTAAATATAGAAATAGAAGGTAGTTTAAATGTATAATAATTGGGAAAGTTTATATAAAAATCTAAAATTATGTAAAAAATGTTCGCTATGTAAAAATAGAACTCAAGTATTGTGTGGATATGGAAATAAAAATTCTAAATTAATGATTATTGCCGAAGCTCCTGGATATACTGAAGATCAAACAGGAGTTCCCTTTACAGGAAAATCAGGAATCATTTTTGATAAGATATTAAAAGAACTAGAACTACAAAAAGAAGATGTGTATACAACAAATATTGTAAAATGTCATCCAGACAAAAATCGTAATCCATCAATTGAAGAAAGAGAATGTTGTATTAAGTGGTTAAGAAACGAAATTTATCTTTTAAGGCCAAAATTTGTTTTAATATTAGGAAAAGTAGCAGCTGAACGTTTAATACATCCGAATTTTAAGATTTTATCAGAACATGGAAAAATTTTCGAAAGAAATAACTATATTTTTATTGCAACATTCCATCCATCAGCAGTATTAAGAGATGAAAGTAAATTAGAGACTATGATAAGTGATATAAAAACTCTAAAAAAAGAAATAAATAAAGTAAAAATACATTAATTTTTATGTTTATAAATGATTTATATAGTTTCTAATAATTGTTATTAAATATGATTTAGAATATAATAAAGTAAATTAGTTATAATTTATTAAAAATACTATATATGATATAATCCCTCCGAATAAATTAATATTAAAAACTTCTAATTTATAAAATTTCTTTATTTCAAAAAAATTTATTCTAATTAGAAGTTTTTATTTTTTTACTAAAATTTAATTAAAATTCTTGACCTAAAGTAAATTCTAGGTGGTATAATTTAATTGTATATTAAAATAATTGAATCAAGAGTATGAAATTTTTAATATATTTAATATATTATACTTATATAAATAATACTAAAGACAATTACTGTATATATTCTTAAAATTTATGGAATATTTAATAAATTTAAAAAATTGATTACAATATGAAAAAATAAATAGCAATTCATGAACAATCAGGTGTTTTACATCTAAAATTATCGAACTTAACTATGATATTTTATTTGAATAAGTACATAATATAAAAATACAAACCATAAAAATAAATAATGAATATTATAATAGATTATAGGAGGAAAAATAATGAATAAATCAAAAGTATATTTTACAAAAGAAATAACATCTGAAAGCTTAATTAAAATTTATGAAGCGTTAAATACTAATTTAAAAGGAAAAGTAGCAGTAAAAATATCTACAGGAGAACCAGGTGGTCATAATTTTTTAAATCCAAATTTAATTAAAAAACTAGTAAATAAATTGAACGGAACAATAGTTGAATGTAATACTGCATATGAAGGAAGAAGGAGTACATCTTCTGAACATTGGGAAGCCATAAAAGAACACGGATTTATGGATATTGCGCCATGTGATATTATGGATGAAGACGGAGAATTTGAAATTCCTGTACCTAATGGAAAAAGAATACATAAAAATTATGTAGGTAATCATCTTAAAAACTATGATTCTATGTTAATACTTTCACATTTTAAAGGACATGCCATGGGAGGCTTTGGTGGAGCATTAAAAAATATGAGTATCGGAATTGCTTCTGCACATGGAAAAGCTTATATTCATGGAGCAGGAGAAGAAGAGCATCTATGGGATGCAGATCACGATTCATTTCTTGAAAGTATGGCGGATGCTGATGCTTCGATAGTAAACTATTTTGGCAAAGAAAATTTAGCATATATAAATGTAGCAAACAATCTATCAATAGATTGTGATTGTGATAGTAATCCTCATAATCCTGAAATGAAAGATATAGGAATATTTGCAAGTTTAGATCCTGTCGCACTTGATCAAGCATGTTACGATGCGGTTAAAAATTCTAATGATCCAGGAAGATTTTCATTAATTGAAAGAATGGATTCAAGAAATGCTATACATACTGTCGAACAAGCATATGAAGAAAATCTTGGTAATAGAGATTATGAAATAATAAATATTGATGAACAATAAAGAGAGGAAATGTTTCCTCTCTTTACTCATTTATTAAAGAATTCATATTATCTTTATATTCCTGAATTTTATATTTATATTCTTCTATTTCTTCCTTTAATTGATAGTTTTCAGATTCTAAATCATAAATTTTATTATCTTTCTCATTAATTTCATTTATATAACTTTCTAATTGGTCATTATAACTATCTTCTATACTACTTATTTCATTATAATAATCATTATAATTGTTTTTTAACTTTTCAATATTTTCAGTTGTTGCTTTAACCGTTATATCTGCTTCATATAATTTATTATAGTTATGAATTTCTTTCTTAGATAAATCACTAATAAAATTATTTAAAATATCACTACCTACAATTTTATCTACATTATTTGTATTAATGTAAATGAAATTAGTATTTTTAACAATGTCAACTTCTAAATATTTATCATAATATTTGCTTTCAATAACTATTTTATTATCTAAGCTGTTATCTTCAATATATTTAATATTTTTCCAATAATTATTATCTATTATTAAATCATCAGTCATCTCAATTTCTTTAGTTATTATTTTTTGCGTAGCTTTTTCAGGTACTTCATCAATATAAGTAATGTTTGCAATATCAAATACCGTTATACCTGATGCAATTCCAATTCCTGCAAGCGAAATTATCAAAGTAATAAAAGTTCGTTTAATTTTTGACTTCTTGTTAAATAGAAAATTAAATATTAATTCTATTACTAAAATATTTAATAAAATTAAAGAAATAATTTCCAATAAAATACCAATAAAGAATACACCTTTAAATAAAAGAATGATACTTGCAATAAATCCTGCAAATAAGAACACTAGAGAAAAGACAAAAGGAATTCCCATACAAAAAGCCATAAACTTAATAAAATACATTACAAGATTACCAAGTACTTTAAATATTACAAAAGAATGTTCCTTTTTTTCTTTCTTTACTTTAATACTTTCTTCATTTTTATTTTTTTGTTCTAATATAGTATCATCATTTTCACTAGTATCTATTTCTTCTTTTTCTGAAATTTTGTCATATTTATCTAAATATCTAATCTTATAAATATACACAAAAATAATAACACATAATATAAAATATGATATTGTAAGTATTAAATTTAAAACACTCGATAAAATATTTCCTATTGTAGTAGGGAAATTATTAAAAATATCTCTAACTAAATAGTACAAATAATTGAATGGAGTTTTAAAAATTATAAGTAATAAAACAATTATTACCATTTCCACAATAAAATGTGCGATATCCTTAGAATTCATTTTTTTAAACATACTAAAAGTTCGATTAATTATATCAAGCATTTCATCAATAATATTTGTAAAATTGTTTTTTTGTTTATTTGAAATATTAACATCAGTTATTTCATCATTAGTTAAATCATCTAAACTACATTTAAATATTTTACACATAGTTATAAGTTTATCCATTTCAGGATAAGTTTGACCAGACTCCCATTTAGAAACAGATTGTCTAGATACTTCTAGCATATCAGCAAGTTGTTCTTGAGAAAGATTATTTTCTTTTCTCAATTTTTGTAATTTTTCACTAAATTTCATTTCTTTCACCTCGCATAAATCATATAATAAAACCCTGTTGCGTTCTACCAACTATTAGTTGTTTTTTGTCAATTTTGAGTTGCATTCATAATTTTTATATATTATATCATTTTTAATAAATTTATATAAAATAATGATTATATAAAAAAATGATTATATAAAAAAATCCATGATAAACCATTTATCATGGATTAACTTTTATTCATTAAACTTCATATTAATATCTCCACTAGTAGTTCTAAACTTTATAAATTTGTTGTTTGTAGTACTATTTTCTCCAAGATTATTTTCACCACTAACTTGGGATATTTCAATATTATAGTCTTGTCTTTTTCCAGAAATTGTTCCTGAAATATTTCCACTGACACTATTAAAATTTAAATTATCAATCATAATATTTTCTAAATTTGTATCCCCACTAGTAGTTTTAATATTACACTTATTAGTTTTGATACTACTTGTTTCTAATTCTCCTGAAACAGTGTTTATATCAACATTTTCGCTTTCTAAATTAATAATATCTATATCTCCACTAGTAGTTTTTAAATTGAAATTATTAGTTATAACTTGACCAAGATCCATATCTCCTGAAGTCGTACTTATATTTAAACTATTAGAATCAATATTATTAATACTAATTTCTCCACTAGTGCTCGTAATTTCAGCACTATCTGTTTTAAAACTATAAATTTCAATGTCTCCACTTATCGTTTTAATCTTATATTTTTCAAATTCAATTGTTGGTAGTTCTACAGTAATACTATCATCATTAAGATATGGTATAAGCTCAATATTAAATATAGAATTAGTATTCTTTCTTTCAAATGTCAAACTATTGCTTTCATTAACAATATTATATTTTCTTTTTTTATTTTCATAATATTTAATTCGTATATTGTTGTCTGTAGATTTTTTAATAATTATATCCTCATCAACTACACTTATTATCAAATTTTTAATTTCATTATTTTCAACTATATATTCCTTAAACTCATTTTTGTTATTATTTCCATATTTAACATCAGTAGTATAGTATGTTACACCCATTATTATTAATCCAAATAAACATAGAATACCACTTATTATAAATAATTTTTTGTTATTCATTTTTTTCGCCCCCTTTAACTAAATTAGTAAATTTTTTTAATACAAACAATAAGAACTTATTAACTTTTTTTACTAGCATATTCATAGCTAAAATCAACATAATTGATATTCCAAAGCTAAAAATAACAAAACCAAACTCAAAAATTGCATAGGGAAGATTTTTAAACATGTTAACAAATAAATCAATAATAACAATTATATTAGCAAGTAATAAAGCTATTGCTGTACAATATACTCCAAATATAAGACTATAAATGGAAATAAATAAACACATAATAATTATGAAAAATATAAAAATAAAAGGACTTGCAATTATAAGCAATATAATATGGCTAATATTTCTTTCTTTTTGATTATTTTCTGATTTTGATATCGATTCTTGATTTTCAATTATTTTATTAACAATATCATTAATTCCTCCAAGTTCTTTAACTGCTTCTTTTTCACTTTTTCCATTTTCAATAAAATCATCTATCATTTCACTATAATAAGATATAGCCTCTTCACGTTCAGATAATTTTAAATTAGATAACTTTTCTGTTAATTTATTAATAAATTCTTTCTTATTCATTATCATTACCTCCTAAAATAAATTCGTAAATAGATTTTATTTGTTTAAAATCTTCTTGACAGTCTAACAATCTCTTTTTACCTTTTTCAGTAATTTTATAATATTTTCTCAATCTTCCATTGTATTCCTTACTATAAGTAGTAAGATTATCATTTAATTTAAGTCTTTTAAGTATTGGATATAAAGTTGATTCAGATATTTCTATATAATCATTTATATCTTTAATAATTTGATAACCATAGGAATCTTCTTTTTTAAGTACTGCTAAAACACATAGTTCTAATAGACCTTTTTTTAATTGTATATCCACATTATCCCCTCCTATACATAATATTATACAATGCATAGTATAGTAAGTCAACATATAAATTCTTTTTTATATAAATAATAAAAATTTTATACAATTTATTAATGAGGTGTTTAATATGAAAAAATTATCTAAAAAAGCAAAAATAATAGTAATAATATTGGCAAGTTTTATCTTATTATTAATAACCTTATCTTATTTATTTACTAACATTAAGTTGAATGGTAATAAGTACATTGAAATAGAATATGGAACGAAATATAAAGAAAAAGGTGCGACTGCAAAATTTTTAGCTTTTCCCTTATCAGTAAAAGTAAAAGGTGAAATAAATACTAGTAAGTTAGGGAATCAACAAATCATATACGAAGCTAAAAATAAACTAGGTATTACTAAAAAGGTTAGGAGAACTATTAAAGTAGTAGATACTGAAGCACCTGTTATAACTTTAAGTGGTAATAAAAAATTTAATGTGTATTTAGGAGAAAAATATATAGATCCAGGATATAAAATGATAGATAATGTAGATGGTGATATAAGTAGACAGGTAAAAATTAAACATAATATAAACAATAAGAAGATAGGAACATATGAAGTAACATATACAGGATTAGATAGTAGCAAAAATAAAGTTACTGTAAAACGAATTGTTAATGTTGTTAAAAATGTGTTAAGTTATAAAGATGAATATGATGATATCGACAATACAGCGCGTACATGGTGGAGTGGTAATGAAAAGAACAATACTAGGCCTTCTAAAAAAACAGCGACAACCATTGAAGATTTGAAAAAATATAATGCTTATTATATTGGTCCCGATGAGAAAACCATATATTTAACTTTCGATGAAGGAAGAAATGATACATATGTTAAAGAAATCGCTGAAATTTTAAATAAATACGATGTTAAAGCTACATTCTTTTTTTGTATGAAATATATGAAATATAATCCCGAAGTAGTTAAATATTTAGAAGAAACAGGTCATTCAATAGGAAACCATACCGCAAATCATGAATTTATGTATAATTATGCAAATAGAGAAAATTTTAAGACATTTCTATCTGAAATTGAAGAAGTAGAAAAAACATATAAAGAAATAACAGGGAAAAAAATCGATAAAATATATAGAGAACCGAGTGGGAATTGGAGCTATCGAGACCTACAAATTATAAAAGATTTAGGATATAAAACATTTTTCTGGAGCGCAGATTATTTAGATTTTGAAGAAGATGTTAGTAAGGACTATGCACTTTCAAGCTATATGCAAAGATATCATAATGGCGCAATATTTTTAATTCATCCTAAAAACAAAGGAAATTATGAAGCTATGGAAGATTTTATTAAAAATATGAAAGCTTTAGGTTATGAATTTGGCTTGGTAGAAGATATTAATTATTAGTTTAAGTCATAAATTTGACAATTTTTCCATTTTCTGATAATATATAGTGCATAAAAAGGGGAAAATGGGGGATAAAGGTGTTTAGTGTTATAATAAATATCATTAAAAATATAAAATTATTTTGTAAAATTAAACCATATAATATAATAAGTAATAGATAATTTCATTTATTACTTATTTTTATATATAAATATATAAATTTTTGTTATATTTAATTGACTTTAATCGTATGTTTTAGTATAATTTTATTCGGTACATTTTATTTTATCTAAATATTTGATAGACCTTGGGAAAGTCTTGATGGTATTGATAAAAGAAAGGGAAGATTTAATAATGACAACATTTATGCAAAAAAAAGAAGATGTAAATCGCAAATGGTATGTTGTAGATGCTTCTGGTAAATCTTTAGGTAGAGTTGCTTCTAAAGTTGCAACTGTTCTAAGAGGTAAACATAAACCAACATTTACACCAAATACTGATTGTGGTGATTATGTAATTGTTATCAACGCAGAAAAAGTTAATTTAACTGGAAATAAACTAAATGACAAAATGTATTATGATCACAGTGGTTATCCAGGAGGATTAAGAGAAAGAAACGCAAAAGAAATGAGAGAGAATTATCCAACTGAAATGATTGAAAGAGCAGTTAAAGGTATGCTTCCAAAAGGAAGATTAGGACGTCAAATGAGTAAAAAATTATTTGTATATGCTGGTAATGAACATAAACATGAAGCACAAAAACCAGTAGAATTAAAAATTGACTAGGAGGAAGAGGAAATGGCTAATAAAAAAACATATTATGGTACAGGACGTAGAAAGAGTTCTATTGCTAAAGTAACCTTAACACCAGGTAAAGGTAATATAACTGTAAATGGTAGAGATGTCCATGAATATTTTCCATTTGAAACCTTAGTTATGGATTTAACACAACCACTTGTTTACACTAATACAAATGAAATGTTTGATGTTATTGTTAGTGTAAAAGGTGGAGGATTTTCTGGTCAAGCTGGTGCAATTAGATTAGGTATTACAAGAGCTCTATTAGAATATGATTCAACTACAGATGCTAATTCAGAAAACTCATATAGAAAAATTCTAAAAGCTCAAGGGTTCATTACAAGAGATGCAAGAATCAAAGAACGTAAAAAATACGGACTTAAAAAAGCTAGACGTGCTCCACAATTCAGTAAAAGATAATAATTTTGCAATTAAAAGTTTTATAAACCAAATTGTTTATAAGACTTTTTTCTTTTTTATTTTCTAATAAAATTTTGAACTTATAATATTTGTATGGCAATCGCTTAAAAAAAATATAGAAAATAGTGTATAATTAAATCAAGATAAAAAGAGAGTTGA
>CALVYE010000050.1 GCA_944372025.1 uncultured Bacilli bacterium
AGAAAATTTATTTAATTATATAAGTTAATTTTCAAAACTTACTATTTTTGTGAAAGGATATCCTTCAATATTAGATACTACTAGAAATGAGAATGATTCAATATCTTCATATTCTTCTTTTGTCTTTTCAATCCAATTTGCTTCAGAATTATAATTTCCATATGAATAATTGTTTTCTAATCCGCTTGTATCCTCTTCTTTATATTCCAAATCTTCCCCTTCTATTAAGTTATTTATTAGTGTAGGTATAATTATTGTTTTGTCAATATTTATTACTTCATTACTTGTTTTTTCATATCCATATCCATATAATTTTTTGTTAAGTTCCATTTTTAATGGAAATGTATTTATTGCATTTGTTAATACTTCATTTTCTTTATACTCATCATATGAAACTGCTATATCATATTTTTCATAAAACTCTCCTTCTCCTGATTTTGAAATAGTTATTACTGGTTTTCCATTTTCTCCTTCGGGATTATATTCTACATATCTTCCTAAAGCTTCAGATATAAATCTTAATGGAACATATATATCTCCATCTATTTCTTTTGATGTAACATCTATACTATTTGCATCAAAAGTAGGACTTTGAAGAATAAAGTTTTTTATTGGTTGAACTTCTAAATATGAACTATATTCCTTACTACCTAATTCATGAATAACTGTATATTTTATTCTATCTTTTAAATTAGCACTTATTTTACTATCAGTATCTTTAAAATCATATGGAAATCTGAATATAAGTTTATTATTATTTTCTTCTCCTCTTTCAAATGTACATCCCATTACAGAACATAAATTATTAATGTTTATATATGTTCTATCATTTTCTAAAAATACACCTAATGTTTTTTCTATTTTTTTACCATCTATTATAAACTCTGCAAAATCTTCATCTATCTTATCATTAGAGTTGGTAGGTCTTTTTATATATAAATTACTATATTTATCATATTTAACTAAATTCCCATTTGATAATACTAAACTCATAATCGTATCTTCTGATGCACTTAGTTCTCCATTAGATCCATCATATATTATATTTCCATCTCTATCTATAATAGCTTTGGTCCCCATTATTTCTCCATTAGTTCCAAACCCCCAAAAACCACCAGCATTTATATATTTTTCTTCATCAATAGAACGTTTTAACTCTAAACTATAAAAATCATAAAAATTCATACTTTCTTCTTTATGTCGTCCATTCAATTTTTCTGTACGTACAATATCCCCTTCACTATTAATTCCGACATAACTACTTATCGGGCTATATTCATATCTATGTTCTATATATCTTGACCCAAACATTTGTTCTAAATTTTGTTTTGCATATCTATCTTTAAAGTTATAATCGTTTAATTTGACATTTTCTGAAGTACTAAAATAATCTACAACATTATTATCTTTATCGTATACTACATAATAATAATCATCTAGTTCACCATTATGAAATTTTATTTTGGTATCTGTAGTATCAAATTTTTCACGATCAAAAAAATCTGGCATCCCTAAATCACTAAAATGATTAAGCCACTCAAATGGCTCATCATACTTTATAATATAACCACCATCTTCTAAAGCTGCAACAACAAATCCTTCTTCAAAACCTTGTTCATGAAAAATATACTCATACATTAGATTACCATCTTTATCAAATCTAGCCATAAAAGCATCGGGTTTAATTCGACTTATACTTTTTGAATGTAACCATCCATACACTCTTCCAGTAATAACAAAACTACCATCACTTAATTCTGCTATATCATTTGCCGTAGTTTCAACTGTAATCGCACTTGGATCTGGATTATCCCAATTTCCTAACTTAAAATAATTCTTTTCCCATTGCTTTTGATAATTTTTATCTAATTTTATTAATTTAGTGTGAAACTCAATATTAGTTACTCCTCCATTTGGATAGTCAATTTTATGGTTAGATGAATCACGATATGACACTAAAAGTAGCAAACCTTGATCGGAAGTTTCTATCATTGTACGTCTACCAACAAGACCTGCCCATGGTCCTTCTGTAGGAGTTATATACCCCTCAATATCAATAGGAATTTTTTCCCATTCTGCGTCAAAGTCATATTGGTCAAAATCAAAATAATTTGTAGCTCCAATCGCATTAACTTTAATTGATAATACTAAGAAAAATGCTAAAAAAGTGATAATATAATTAATCTTTTTCATAATTATTTACTTCCTCCTATTCAACCGTTATTGAAATACTATTTGATTTTGTATTTCTTAACTTGCAATACACTTCTGCACTTCCACTATTTATTGCAGTTATTATATCATTCTCTACTTTTAATATTGATTCATCAGTTGAATAGCATTTAGCATTCTTTTGATTTTCTGTAATAATTTTTAATTTGGCAGTGTTATTTTTTGGAATAATCATTTTGGTTTCTCCGTTTGGACCATATGTATAACTTATATTTTTATTACTCGCTGCAACTTCTATTGATATGTCATAACTTTTTATAAAAAACAAATAAATTAAAATTCCTATTATTACTAGCGCTATTACACTTACAATTATTAATATAATTTTTTTATTAACTTTCTTCATCATAAATTACCTCACTAATACAATTCTCATCCTCTATACTACATTCTTTAAAATTATAAGAACTTTCCACATTGTTGCCACCACTATTACCACTACTACTTGTTTCATTAATATTACAAGTACTAGTATTTAAGACACAACTTAGATAAGCATTTTTTCCTTGATTCAATAATGATAATAATAAACCTATAATTGTTGGAACACAAAAAACTAAAACTGCAGCTATAATTCTTTTTACAAATGTTGATTGTGATTTTTTTATTTTATCATCTTTTCCTGCTATAATTGCTTTTATAAAATCTATACAACCCATTACAATAAGAATTATCGGTATTGCTATCAATATAATGTCTAGTATTATTCCAATATATTTAAATACTCTCATTATTTGAATAGAACATATTTCCATAAACACATCAACTCACTTCGTATCTTATATTTAAATTGTATAATATTAACTATTTATAGTCAATATTATTATGTGTGATAAAAATTATTTGGACTATTGATAATATTTTATAAATAAATTCTTTTAATTTTTGTAAAACAATTCATAAAAAAGTAGTATATTCTTTTTTTTATGTACTACTTATCAATATACACTTCCTATTACTTATTTTTAATAATAGGAAGTAACCTATATTATATATTAAATACGTAAGATACTACTAAAACTACTACTATGCCTAAAACTACCATACATATGAATAGCATTGTTGTAGAAAAATTTTTTTGTTGATTTTTAATTTCGTTATTATTAACATTCTCATTTACAACATTATTTTCTTCAATATGTGTGTTAGCATTATTCAAAAGTTCAGTATTCGTTTGTGTTTGTTCTATATTAGGCATCATAACCATAGAAGAATTAGTATTTAAATTTAAATTTTCATTAATATATACTTTTCCTTCTTTGTCATCAATTCTTAATTTATCACTTTTCAGTCTTAATTTGTTTTCATCAATTTTTTCTAAATCAACTGTATTAACTTCTGTTTTTTCGATCTTTAAAGGTTCTATATTATTAATTTTTTGTTCTTCACTTTTTTGGTTTTCATCAATATTTACTTTTATATCTTCAAGATTAACATTTGAAATAGAAGTTGGTTGATTTATTATTGGTTTAACATCTGATTTTAATAAATAATCATTTTTTATTGGACTAGATTCTTTATTAATATGATTTTCTTCTTTTTTATCATCTTGAGGCGAAATTGATTGTATACCTTCCACTTTGACATTTTTTAAATCTTTAATTAAATCATAGGTATTTATATTTTCGTTACTCTTATTATCTTCAATTATTGAATCAAAACTTTTTTCTTGATTTTTGGTATCTTCTAAAGGAATATTTTTAATGTCATGAATTAAATTTTGTATATCTGGAATGTCAGTGTTTGCAATTTCTTCATGGTTATTATATAACTCTTCATCTGGTAAAATTTTTATTTCATCTTTTTCATTCTTACCTTCAGTTTTATTAGAATTAGACTCTTCAATATTTTTATCAATAGAATTTAAGTCTAAAATTTCAGCTTCTTTTTCACTATCATTATCATCAATGTAATTACTTAAATCTATAGTATCTAAATTTAAATCTGTCTTAGGTACACTAATTTCTTCTAATTCGTTAGTTTCATTTTCGTCTTTATTAATTTCTTCTATATTACTTGCTATATCATTAATAGAAAGTATTTCATTATTATCTTCTATTTTTTTTACATTCTGATTGATAAAATTATCTTGTTCAACAAAGGAATTATTTTCATCATTATGAATTTCTAAAGCTTTTATTTCGTTTTTTAAATTTTCTAAATCTTGTGTTACAGCTAGTTCTTCATTTTCTTTTTTATCAGTTTCTATATCAAATTTTAAGTTTCCCAAATCACTCATCAAATTTTTTATATCTAAATTTGGAGTTTCCTCTTGGTTTGAAGGTTCACCACAATATGGACATATATCAATTCCTTCAATTAGCTCATTACCACACTTTTTACAAACCATGATTTGTACCTCCCTATTATTCCTCTATTATAGAATAAATTATACAATAAATGTAAATATTTTTAAATACTTTTCAAATAAAAAGAAACAAAATTTTACTTGTTTCTTTTATTTTTGTCAAATTTAAATGTTTTTTGTGGTGATTTTACAATTTCTTCATCTTTATTTTTTTGGTTTATAAGTGTTTCACGTTGTTTTCTTAAATTTTCTATTTTGTCTTGTGCACTAAGTTTATTAATACTTTCTTTAACTAAATTTTTAGTTTTCTCAAATTCTTTTTCACTTTCTTCAACTTTTTCCATTGATATATTATTTATATTTTCATCATTTATATTTTTGTTTTGGAATATTTTTACATAATCTTTTAAAGAAATAGACTGAAGTGTTATTGTTAAAACTGGTGCAGCTATATTTGCTATACTGTTAAAAATTGTATTATCTATTGATGAAGAAAGCATAGATAAAAAGATTGTTCCCATTAGTGAAACTGTTTTAATTTTACCTATTTTTGAACTATCAACGTTTTTCTTTTTATAAAATTTTGAAAATAAATTTGTAGTTCCTATTGCACATTCAAATGCAAGCATTCCTGTTAACAAAAGACTTTCAATGTTTAATGATAAAGTATTTATAAGGTGAATAACTATTGCAGGAATAACCAATACTTTATCTCCAAAAGCATCTGCATATTTACCGTATTTACTTTCTACATGCCAATGTCTTGCTAGATTACCATCAACAAAATCGCTAGCACTTGCAATACCAAAAAGAATTGAAGCAGGAAGTTGAAGACCTGTGGCATACATATAACATATTGGTATTATTGAAACAATTCTTAAAGTTGAAATTACGTTTGGTATTCCTTTTTTGGAGGTAATATATTTAAAAAAATTGATGATTTTATTGTTGCTATCTTTATTCATTTTCTTCACCTCTTAATGGGTTATTATATATCTTTAATTAAATTTTGTAAATGTAATACCTACAAATTACGTATATTTTTTATATAAATTATTTTTAATTCATAATTAATTAAAAAAATGGTCAAAATTGACCATTTAACAATCAGTACATCTAAATACATTATTAATTACTATAGGGTATCCACCTGCATTATCATCTGTTTCATTATAATCCGCATCAAAAGTTCTTATTTCATATACTACTATCTGTGCAATATTCCTCATAAATACTGTATCATTTCTTGTAGGTTCATTTATTGTTATTTCACTATTTTCTATAGTAAAAACACCACTTTTATATTTAGGATCATCAGCATCTCCAATATTTCTAATGCTATCATAAAAACTGTATCCTCTATAATAATCCATTTTTCTATTTGTATCTTTATTTATTACATTCAAATAATATGTGTGTCCTTCATTAACATTTGTATATATTCCATCTTTTTCTACTATACAACTACTATTGTTACAATCTCTTGTAGTAGTTGTTACTACATCATATTTTGATAAAAAGGTTTCTACAAAATTATTTCTTATGTTTACTGTATCATTTTCTCCATCCCATTCAACTCTTAAACCTAATGATTGGCTTAAAAATCTTATTGGAACATAAAAATGTTTATTATCGCATTTATATTCTTCTATATCACTAGGACATGATGGAACATCTGATATTTGATAAGTAGTATCATCTTGAATTGTCCTATTCCCTATCATGATGTATGGATAAAATATCATTTCTCCTTTGGTATGCATTACTTTATATGTATATCGTGTGTTACCCGAAACATCACTTGTTATTTTATCCCCCGTAACTTCTATATTTTTATCTATATAATATACATCTTCATCTTCTTCATCATTACTTACACTACATATATTTGAAGTATCACAGAAATCATATAAATTTACATATGTTCTTCCATCATTATATAAGAAACTTTCTATATCTATTACTTTATCATTATATTTTATAGTCAAACCATCACCTACAGTTCCTGGTGTATGAACGCTTTCTTTGTAAGTATTTCTTAATACAGGGTATTCATCTCCCATTTCCCATACGTTTTCAAAATCAAAGCCATAATAATTTTCTTGATTGGTAAGTTCACTTCTCGTATAACCCGCTACATTTTCATCAGTTAAAGAATTGTCATCTGCATGGCCCCATCCATTTAATTCTGTATTTTCTTTTAATGTATAGGCATTTTTAATAACATTATTACCATCTGCTATCCATCCAACTAAAAGTCCCATACTTTCACTATCTCCAGTTCCTGATAGATTTGGACTATAGTTCGCAACATTTTGAATAGTAGAATTTGACATATATCCTACAATACCACCTACATGACTTTTATTATCAGCATCAACTTTAGCTGAGACATGACCTGCATTATAGGCATTAGTAATACTTGAACCAGATAGAAGTCTACCTACAATTCCACCTGCATTACTATGTTCAGTATAAAGATATCCTTTATTCCAAACATTTGTAATTTCGGTATTCCAAGCAGAACCAACTATACCACCAACAGGCGCGATTTCTGAACCTTGAACTTTTCCATTTACTCTAAATAAAATATTTTCGCCTATACCAACATTTGCTATTTTAGCACCGTTAGTCGCACCAAATAATCCAGCTGAAAGTCCATTTGAATTTATTTCGCCATTTGTTATTTCTGTGTTATTTCCATCAAAGTGTCCATAAAATGCATTTTCGTATACTGATGCTTCATCAGTTCCAGATAATAAAGAACAAATAGGTATAATTCTGGTTCCTTCAAGATCTAAAATTTTACTTCCAGTATCAATTTTAAAATACGTATTACTATATTTTGATCCACAAAAACTTGATCCTAACGCTACTAAACCATCAGCATCATCAATTATATAAGGATCATCACTTGTACCTTTTCCACCAGCAAATCTATCAATATTTACTGCTTCTACTTCATTTAAATTTATAAATGAAAATGTTAAAAGTGTTATTGTTGTTCCCAATAGTATGTTTAAACTTTTTTTAAATATTCGATTCATAATTTTATTCTCCTAATCTACTATTGTTATTTCTATTTCGTTAGATTTAACAGTTTTACCACTTTTGGTTGTCATATATAATTTTGTTTTTCCTGCCTTTTTACCAACAATCATATCTTCTTCATTTACGTAAGCAATATCAGGATTTTCAACAATATATTCTGTTTCTATATTTTTATGATTTTCAGGATAAATAGTACTTGAAAGTTTGATTTTTTTTCCTACTTTTAATTCTGTGCTCATTCCTAACACGGGATCATCAATTACTATTCCTTCATTTGGTGAAACCATTTCTATTGATATTCTAGTTATATCATCACCTTTAGGTATCAATAAAAATATTATTAGTCCTATAACAAATACTGCTGCTACAACAATTATTATTTTACCTTTTATGGTTAACTCATATTGCTTTTTTGTATTATTCATTTTAAATTCCTCCTACCTGTCCAGGTAGTGTGAATAGTTTATA
>CALVYE010000051.1 GCA_944372025.1 uncultured Bacilli bacterium
TATTTGCTTCCTGTCAGTCGCAAATGTATTATATCGGAAGGAGTTTTATTTTACAATTATCGCTAAAGCTTTCACTGGACCCCAGACTATCTGGGGGTTTTCTCTAACAATAAGCTTTACAAATTATTGTAAAGTTTTTTTAATTGTTTTACTCATCGAAAAAAATACAGATCCAATTATAACAATAATTATTTTGGTAGTTGTTTTATTTGGTACTAGTGGATAATATGATAAAGTTTTAAATAAAAATAATACTAATTAAAAATTAGAAAAGAAAAGAACAATAATACTATAGTTGATGAAAAAGATATGGAAGAAACCTTAGATAAAAATATAATTAATGAAAATTCATATGAAATATTTTCTAACAATTTAAAAAATAGTATTTCTTCTAAATATAATAAATATAATTGTAATTATGATTATATTATAAATGATTTTATTACAGATGGATATTCAATTATCCTTGATAATAATAATGATTTTTATGTCCAATATACTAATAGTGAATTAAATAATAAATATGGTAAGTATAAAATATCCGAAAATGTATTAAACTTTAATTTAGTTAAAACAGGTCAAAATGGTGTTAACATGTTATATTATATAAATGAAGATGGAACAGTTAGTAGTGCAGATACAGAATATAGTGTAGCAAACAATGAGGAAATAACTATTAAAAATAATATTGGAAATTATAAAAATATCGTTTCCATTATAGATGATACATTTGGAAATGTATATAGTGAAAATTTAACAAATTAATTAGAGGCTATCCTCTTTTTTATTTTGAAGTAATATAAATTTAATTTTTGTTCTCTTTTATTTACTTTTTAATAAAATTATAATACTATGAAAATATTAAAAAAAATGATAAAATATATTTATAAATTTTTAAGGGAGTGAATTTAGATGAAAAATAAAGCAATAACAAGTAGAGATGTAGACTTTGCTAAATGGTATACTGATATAGTACGTGCTGCACATCTAGCATCTTATTCTAATGTAAAAGGATGTATTGTTATAGAACCAAATGGATATGCTATTTGGGAACGCATGCAACAAACTTTAGATAAAATGTTCAAAGAAACAGGACATAAAAATATATGTATGCCTATGTTGATACCTGAGAACTTAATGAAAAAAGAAAGTGATTTAATTAATGGTTTCGCTCCCGAAGTTGCTTGGGTAACTCAAGGTGGAGATAAAAAATTAGAAGAAAGAATGTGCATTAGACCAACTTCTGAAACACTGTTTAGTGATTATTATAGTACTCTTGTTTCTTCATACCGTGATTTACCTATAAAATATAATCAGTGGTGTAATGTTTTAAGATGGGAAAAAGAAACTAGACCTTTTCTTAGAAGTAGAGAGTTTTTATGGCAAGAAGGTCATACAATTCATGAAACTAAAGAAGAAGCAGAAAATGAAACAAAAATGATGTTAGAAATATATAAAAAATTTTTTGAAGAATATCTAGCAATTCCTGTTATCACTGGAAAAAAGACAGAAAAAGAAAAATTTGCAGGTGCTGAATATACACTTACAATAGAGGCTTTAATGTATAATGGAGTATCTTTACAATCTGCAACGAGTCATTATTTTGGTCAAAAGTTTTCGAAAGCTTATGATATAAAGTTTTCAAATAGAAATAATGAACAAGAATATGCATATCAAACATCTTGGGGTTCTTCAACTAGAATGATAGGTGGTCTTATAATGGTTCATAGTGATGATAATGGACTTGTACTACCTCCAAAAATTGCTCCTAATCAAGTAGCAATTATCCCAATAGGAAATAGTGAACTAGTAAAAGTTAAAGTAGAGGAAATATATAATGAATTAAATAATGCTGGAATAACTTCATATGTTGATAATAGTGAAAAATCTCCAGGATTTAAGTTTGCTGAAGCTGAAGTTAATGGTATTCCTGTTCGTATAGAAATTGGCGAAAGAGATTTAAATGAAAATAAAATTACTTTTGTACGCCGTGATACACGTGAAAAGATAGTTGAAAGTTTAAATATTGATGTTTCTAAATACGTTAATGAATTATTAAGCAAAATTCAAAATAATCTTTATAATAACGCTTTAAAACGAAGAGAAGATTTAACATACGAATGTCATAATTTAGAAGATGTAGAAAAAATTATGAATACTAAACCTGGTTTTATAAAAGCTATGTGGTGTGGTAGTGAAGAGTGTGAACTTAAAATGAAAGAAATTAAAGGAACAAAATCTAGATGTATTTTAGAAAATCACAAACATATTGATGATAAATGTATAGTATGTGGAAAAGAGGCTAAACATTTAGTCGTTTGGGGAATTCAATATTAAAAGGTGTTTGATAGGACACTTTTTTTATTTTAAAATCACAAATTTAGACAAATTATGATATACTAGAATTACATAATAGGAGTGGTCTAAAAATGGATGAATTTAAAGAAGGAAAAAACTATAAACTAAGTATTATTAGACAAGATCATAATGGTAGAGGTATCGCAAAATTTAATCGATATCCTATTTTCATTCCATACACATTACCTGGAGAATTGATAGAAGTAAAAATAACAAAGTCTAAGAAAAATTATGCAGAAGGGCTACCTGAAAAATTAATTACGGTTTCAAAAAATAGATATAAAATCTCTTGTGATTATTTTTATGCATGTGGTGGATGTGATATTATGCATCAAAGATATCAAGATGGATTGTCTATGAAAAAAAGAAATCTTATGGAGCTTTTATATAAATTTGGAAAAATAAATGTTCAATTAATTAAAATAAACGATACTGTTGAAAGTGATGATATTTATAATTATAGAAATAAAGTTACTTTTCATGTCAAAGATAATAAAATAGGATTATATAAATATAAATCTAAAGATTTAATAAATATTAATGAATGTGGTATTGTAAATGAAAATTTCAATAAATTTCTTAAAATAATAAAAAAATATTTAACAAATAGTGGAATATCTGAAATAACTTTAAGATATGGTGAATATACAGATGAAATGATGGTTATTTTTAAAACGACGAAAAACATAGATGAAAAAATAATAAAAGGGATAACTAAAAATAATGAAAAGATTAAAAGTATTTACCAGTTAAAGAGTAATAAATACAAATTATTATATGGGGAAGAGTATATACATGAAAAACTTTTAGATAAAACTTTTAGAATTAGTCCAGATTCTTTTTTTCAAGTGAATACGAAACAAGCTGAGAAGCTATTTGAAAACGTCCTAAAATATATAGATAGTAAGGATAAAAATATTCTGGATTTATATTGTGGTATTGGGGTAATAAGCATTATTATAAGTAATAATAAGAGAAATATTATAGGAGTAGACATTGTCGATAGTGCGATTAAAGATGCCAATATAAATAAAGAAATCAATAATGTTAAAAATGTTAAATTCATCAGAGAAGATGTATCAAATGTATTACCTGTAATAAAAAAAGCTAATAAACATTTAGATGTAATTATTTTAGATCCGCCAAGAACAGGTATTGATAAAAATAGTCTTAAAATTATAAATGAATTATTACCAAAAAAATTGATATATATTTCATGTAATCCTGTAACTTTAGCACGTGATTTAAAAGATTTAAAAACAAACTATGACATTAAAGAAATTACTCCTTATGATATGTTTCCACTTACTCATCATGTTGAATCTATATCATTATTGGTCCGTAAATAAAATTTTAAGATTATAATTTCAACTTTATTTAGAATATCAAAATACAACAAATTAGAAAGGATAAAAGTATGATTAGAGTACAAAATATAACAAAAACTTTTATTAGAAATAAAAATAAAAAACAAAAAGAAGAATTCTATGCTGATTATGATATTACATTTGAAGCAAGAGAAGGCGAAATTATAGGAATATTAGGACCAAATGGTGCGGGTAAAACTACATTATTAAGAATGATTGCAGGAATATTAGAACCAACTAAAGGAAAAATTACCTTCGATAAAATGGACTATAAAAATAACGAAATAGAAATTAAGCAAAAAATTGCATATTTATCTGGAAATACCAAATTATATGATACCTTATCAACTTATGAGTTATTAAAAATGTGTTGTGATATATATGGACTTTCTGAAAAGGAAAGTAAAAAGAGAATAGTAGAAATCACAAATATATTAAAGATGGAACAATTTTTATATAATAAAATTGCAAATTTATCTACGGGGCAAACTCAGAAAGTAAATGTTGCAAGATGTTTAGTGCATAATCCCCAATATTATATTTTAGATGAAGCAACTACAGGATTAGATATTATTTCTAGTCAAGTTATATTAAATTTTATAAAAGAAGAGAGAAAAAAGGGTAAAACAATTTTATATTCAACGCATTATATGGAAGAAGCAGAGAATATTTGTGATAGAGTGATTATGATAAATAAAGGAAAAGTAATTAAAATTGGAACCCCAACAGAAATAAAAAAAGATACAAAAACTACAAATTTACGTGATGCTTTTTTTGAAATTATAGGGGGTGTTTCTAATGAAGAGTAATTTATGGAATATATTAAAAAAAGAATTAAGAGAGCTATTTAGAGATAAAAAATCACTAGCAATGATGTTAATTATACCAATCTTTATACCATTTTTAATTATTGGTATGTCTGCTTTATTTGAATCACAATCTAATATGTCAATAGAAGAATATAATAAAATTGGCTTTGCTTATGAAATGTCTGATATTGAGAAAAATATTGCCGAAGAAATGCATATCGAAATAATAAATGGACCGGAAGATAAAATAAAGCAAAAATTTGAAGAAAATGAAATTAATTTATACATAGTTAAAAATGACAACAAATATATTATAAATAGTAACGGATCAGATACAAGTGTATACTCAATGGAACTTATAGAAGAATACTATAATGCATATAAACAATATTTACAAAACGATTATTTACAACAAAACAATATAAATTCTGATAAAATTTTAAATATTATAACGATAGAAAAAAATATAATTGAGGAAGATAATTTTTTTGCAAATTATATAAAAAATTATGCATTTTTATTTATAATAATGGCAATAACAGTATCAGCAACATATCCAGCAACTGATACAACAGCTGGTGAAAGAGAAAGAGGAACATTAGAAACTTTACTTACTTTTCCAATAAAAAGTAAGGATATAATTGTAGGTAAGTTTTTAGGAGTAACAGTATCTTCAATTATTACAGGTATTATAAGTTTAATTTTAGCAATTATATCTTTAATTGTTACTAAAGATCTGTTTTCAATATATGAAGGTATTAATATAATGTTTTCTCCAATAAGTATAGTATTTTCAACAATTGTAATTATTGCATATTCATTTTTTATAAGTGGTTTATGTATAGCTATTGCAAGTACATCAAAAACATTTAAGGAAGCTCAAAGTGCTTTGACCCCATTAACTTTTATATCATTCTTTCCAGGAATGATCGCATTTATGATGGGAATAACAACAACACCTATATTATCTGTTATACCGTTTTTAAATTTCACATTAATATTTACGGACATTACAAACGGCACAATAAACTTTATAAATATTTTTCTAATGGCTATATCAACAATTATTTATATCATTATTGTTTTTACCTACATTATAAAACAATATAAGTCAGAAAAAGTGTTATTTGCAAAATAAATTAAATATATAAAATATAGTCAAAACAATAAAATTTTCTTTAACATAATTTAACATATTTATAACGCAATTCCTTTACAATTAATTAGTAGAATTATAAATGTAAAGGAGGATGATATATATTAAAATAAAAATAATAGGAAGTAATTGCAGTAATGGAATTAAACTTAAAAAAATGGTTGACAGAGCAGTAGGGGAAATGGAAGAAACTATTGAAGTCGAAGAATTAAATGATCAAAATTCTAAAAATAAGTTCAATATTTCTAACATACCCGGACTTGTAATAGATAATAAGCTTGTAAGCCAAGGAAAAGTTTTAACAGTAAGAGAAATCAAAAAAGCTTTAGCTTAGTTTAAAAAATCTCAAAATTTTAAATTTTGAGATTTTTTATATGTTAATAATTTTTCATATTGAAAAAAGGAGTAAAATGTAATATACTAAGAATAAAGATAAGATAAAAATAGGTGATAAGAAGATGTGGGGAAGAGTAAAGGAAATATTAAAGAGAGAATATTATATAAGAGAGATAGTAATATTATTTGTAATAGCATTATCAATGCTAGGATTTGTGTTGTATGAATCATTAGCTTTATTTGCAGGGACAGTAGAGAAAAATGGAATAGCCTCAATAGTAGCAGGTAATGTAAACTTTTCGATCACATCAACAGATACAACATATAGTAATAGTACAAAAAGGATAACAGTAGCATCAGGGGTAACAAAATATATAAACTTTACAATAACTAATAGTTCTCCAATAAAGGCAAAATATAAAATGTATTATGATCCAGTAACACCAACAAGCTTGCCAAGTGGAGCGACAGTAAAATTAGCATATATAAGTCCAAATAAAGAATCAGCAGTACTAGAATCGGGAGCATCAACAAAAGTAATGGCAGTAATAAAAAATACCTCAACATCAAGTGTAACAGTAGAAATAGGAGTAGAAGGGGGATATGAGAATAATAGTGTATCCTTAAGTAGTGGGCATTTGGCACTATCAACAGAGACAATAGAAACAACAAGTAATACGGAAACATTCACATATACAGGAGAAATAGAGACATATACAATAACAGAAACAGGATTATATGAAATAGAAGTAGCAGGAGCCCAAGGTACAATAGGAAATAGATATTCATATACAGGAACAACACCAGTGCCAGGAAAAGGAGCGAAACTAAAATCAAAATTCAATTTAAATAAAGGAGATGTAATCACCTTAGTAGTAGGAGGACAAGGAAGTGTAACTCAAGCCACAGCAAAAGATGGAACAAGTGGAGCAGGAGGAGGCGGAACCTTTGTATTCAAAACAATTTCATCAATAACTAGTAGTAGTTATCAATTTACAAAAAATTCAACAAACTATGAAGTATTAATGGTAGCAGCAGGAGGAGGCGGAACAGGAGATAGTTCCATGAAAGGAAGCGCATATAATGGATATGATGGAATAGGAGATACATGGTACTCACCAAGCAATTTAACTGCATATAGTACAACTACAACAAATGGAAGTACATCAAGTTCATTAACATCAGTATTGGGAATATCCCAATTTATAAGTTATAACTCAGTGGGGGCATACTATACAAGAAATAGTGGAATATGTAGAGGAGGCTTTGGAGGAGGCGGATGTGCCGATGATAACCAAAGTTATGGAGGAGGATGGACTGGATCCTCATATCAAGCAAGAAGCTTTTCAAGTGGGACAAGTACAACAGGAGAAACAGGAGCCCAAACAGGGAATGGGTATGCAAAAGTAACAAAAGTATACGAAGATAATAGTGGAGCAAATGAACCAGTGTTAGCTGATGGAATGATACCCGTAGTATATAATAGTACAACAGGGAACTGGGTGAAAGCTAATACAAAACAAGCATGGCATGATTATGAAAATGGAATATGGGCGAATGCAGTAACGACAAGTTCCTCAACATATAGAACAGCTTCTCCAGGAACGACAATACCAATGAGTTCAATAAATAGTATGTGGGTATGGATACCAAGATATAAATATAGAATACCAAGTAATATAGGAAGCAGTTCAAATGTAACAAGTCCACCAGAAATAGATGTAGTGTTTGAAAATGGAGTAGAAACAACAGGAAGTACATTATCATCATGTCCAATAACATCAACAAGTTGTTATTATACACACCCAGCATTTAGGAATGGAAGTTTAGTATATAAGAGTACATCATATGACCAAGGGGGATGGGATGAAGAATTAGAAGGAATATGGGTA
>CALVYE010000052.1 GCA_944372025.1 uncultured Bacilli bacterium
GTAGAAGATTTAGATATTAAAGTTGAGGGAGGAGCATACGGAATTAAAGTTACACAACAGGGAATTTTTAAAGATAATTTGGGCAAGTTTAAATGTGCTGTTTGTCCAGAATGTGGATATACTGAAACTTACATTCAAGACACTTCTAAAATTAAAAAATTAACATTAAATAAGAAAGAAAATTAATTTTAATTATACTTTGAAAGCAGGGAAATATTATGAACAAGAAAAAAAGAAGTATAGTTATCTTGATAATTATAACTCTATTAATATATAACATAATACCCATAATAAATGATATATTTTCAAATAGCGTTTATTATACATTTTTAACAGATTTATGGATAATAAATTCATTATACGCATTGATAAGTTCCATAGTAATGTCTAAAAAATATGGTTTTAATATATGGATAATTTTGCTAATTTCAATTTTATTTGTTCCAACAATGTTAATATTTTATAATACATCAGCATTAATATTTATGATTGCATATCTTGTATTAGCATTAATAGATAGTTTGATAGGTAGATTTATTTATATAAAGAAAAATAAATAAATTACAATTTATCGGTTAAATATCTATAAAAAATTTGTAGTTAAATTTTAGTTATTTTTTATAAAAAATAATTCAAATTTACTTATATTTAATCAAATTTATTCAAACTTACTCGAATTTATAAATAATGAAAAGCCGTAAAAATAAAGGCTTTTTTGATTTTACACTGTATTACTAATTAGAGCTTTTTTTCATACCCGATAGGTCGAGGGTTCGAATCCCCCTCTCTCTACCAATTTTGATTATTTACTAGGTTTAATACCTAGTTTTTTTATTGGAAATACTTTTATGAATATTTCCATATTTTTTGAAAGAAAAACAAATGGTATAATTGTTTCAATGAATAGTAATTTATTGAGATAAATTGCAAATGTTAATAAGTATTGCTTGTAGCAACAGACTATTCTTTATATAATATTTGTAAAGAAAGGAGTTGTTGTAAAATGTTAAAAAATAATATTAAAACAATAAGGAAGTCAAAAGGACTTTCACAAGAAGCTCTTGCTATAAAATTAAATGTCGTTAGACAGACAATTTCTAAATGGGAACAAGGTTTATCAGTTCCAGACGCAGAAATGTTAATCTCAATATCAAAAATTTTTGAAACCCCTGTAAGCACATTACTTGGAGAAAATATTTCTGAGTCTAAAACAGATGATTTAAAGACAATTTCTGAAAAACTTGAAATAATAAACTTACAATTATCACAAAGAAAAAAAGATAAAAGAAAAATAACTAATTGGTTGCTAATATCATTTTGTATAATCATAATAGTTATTTTCATAGTTTTAGTTTTACTAAATAGTCTATACTTAAATTGGGATTATAGTAATCCCGAAAATTCAGTTTTAGGAGTTACTTTTCATTCTTTTGAATGGTTATTTGTTAGAATAGCGCCAATTATTCTTATTGTATTAATTATTGGAATTTTCATAAATAAGAAGAAAGATTAGATTTATTTAAAAACTATTAATAAGTTTATCTATCTAATATCTATAAAAGATTTTTAGTAATATTTTAAAAAAATTTATATTAAATATAACTATTTTAAAAATAAATGATATAATTATCTCAACAATAAATAATAATTTGAAGGTGAGTAGATATTATGTATGGTAAATTAAACGAAATCATAAAACCATTTAAATACCTGTTTTTAGGCTTATTTATTGAATTCCTAATTGTATTTTCCTTTTTTACTGTTCTTTATAGTAATTATGATAAAAACCTTTTTGAAGTCACCTTTAATGGAATTTTAATGAATTGTTATTATACAGAAAAATATACGAATGGTTTTTTAGTAAATGCTGGAGTGGAAAGTTATAATTCAGTAGAAAATAGAACTAATGAAATAGATTTAAGTGATAAAATGAATTTAAAAGTTAATGAATATGAAGTGTATTATAAAAATGGTATGCGAAAAAATGATACAAATGGATGGTTAAAAGATAATAATTTAAATTATAAATTAGTAACTAATTCAATATTAAAATTAGAAATAAAAAGAAAAAATAAAATTATATATAATGGAGACTATATAAGTGATTTAAACAATATTATAAATGAAAAAGGCAGATATTTTATTCATATATATTCTACTAGGAAAGATGGATTACTTACTTCAGTAAATACTCATATAAGTTTTAATGTCCTTGTAGGAGGTGGTAATCGTGCATAAATTAAAATTACATTTTCAAAAATATGGTTTCTATGATATAGCTGCCATCTTCCTATTTATTTTATTATCATTTGTTAGCTTTAAATTATATAATGATTGGCAAAACAATAAAAAAAATGAATATGATTTTACTAATTATGATTCTACAATGTTAGAAATATATAAAATTAATCCTAGTTTGTTTAAATTTAACAATAAAGAAATCGCAATAATTGAAATGAAAGATTTATTAAAACCTATTACCAATGGAAAAGATACCATATATTTTGGGGAAGTACCAATGACCAAAAATCAAGATCAATGTATGGGTTATATTATTGTTAAAAAAAAGAACAATAAATTAAAATTTAATTATTCACATTTATGTGATATGTTAGATTACTAAATAAACTTTGATATGTTGAAATGAATGTTGTGTATAAAAAAGCAGTAAATAGATATATTTGCTGTAATTGTGGTTATTGTGAAGAATGGATTGATAAAGAGGATATTTCTAAAATTAAAAATAGCGATAATCCTAAAGGATAAAAAATAAATGAATAGTTAATCATAATTCATCTATTTGTTAGAAATTAATAATTCGAAGGTGAGATAATATATGAACCATTTTGAAACCGAAGAAGAAGTTAGAATTAAAGGCAAAATGATTGCTATAACAACCTTATCAGTAATAGGAATATTAGTTATAGTAGTTGTTATAAGTATTTTATCTGTAAAATCTTTTTTCAATAATTTTGCAAAACACGAATATTATATTTTAGAAATAAACGATGATAATAGAAATGAAATAATTAATCTTCTCGAAAAAGAAAAAGAAAATATGTTTTACAATTTAAATTATTGTAATTCTATGTATAAAATCGAATATACCAATTTATTTCCAGATGGTACAGATTATACAATATATTGCAAAGATGAAAAAAATATAAGTTTTAGTATTGATAAAGTTGGAGAAGATAAATTACAAAATTACATTTATAAAAATGGAACTATTGAAAGTAGATAAATTAATATTTAGTTATTAAGTACAAAAAGGAGAACAATGATGAAAAATAAAACCTGTTTTCTTAAAAATATAATTTTATTTGTTAGTATGTTAATATATTTTTATTTAGTTTTTATTGGAAGAAATCAATACATTTTTAATATTACTTATATAAAATGTATCCTTTTTATACTACTAATATGCTTACTAATTTTCGTATATGGAGTAATCAATAATAAAAAAGAAATATATAAAAGAAATATAATTTTATACATTACATTATACTTTTTGTTGCTTATTAGTATAACATTTTTTATAGGTAGAACCGATATAAGATTTTATGATTGGTGGTATAAGGGGCAATATATTCCTTTTCATACAATAATATCACAATTAAATTATGGATCATCAATTTCTATATTAAAAAATATAATTGGCAACAGTATTATGCTAATTCCATTGTCCTTTTTATTGATGATCAAAGATAAAAAATATAATAATATATTTAAACAGTTATTAATTATTTTACCAACAATAGTTAGTATTGAATCATTACAAGCTTTTACTCATGTAGGAGCATTTGATGTTGATGATATATTATTAAATTATTTAGGGACAATAATATTTACTTATTTAATTACACGATTTTCTATTATAGATAAAATTAGAAATCTTTTTTATACAGATTTTAAAATCAGTGAAAAAATAAAAAAGATTATCTTTTATTTAGTAATAATTTTGTTAATAATATATATCATTATGTTATTATTTTAAAATTATTTTAATATATCGATAAAATTAATTATAAAATAATGAAAAAAATTTATACTAGTCTTTGTACAAGAAAATGATATAATTAAATAAACAAAACTGTGATTTTGTAAATTGGAGGTTATAATAATATATGGATTTGATTATTGGTTTTTTAACAGGTCTAGGGATAGTAATAAGCATTATTACAATAGTTAAAGATAATAAAAAGTTAGGAATATTACAACTTATATTAACTATTATTTGTCCTATTGTAACTTATTTGTTCTGCTTAAAAAAAGAAGATTTTATATTTGGAGGAACTAACTTTGAATTCTTAATACAAACTGCAACTATAGATAGAATGATTGAACCTTGGATTATACTTATTTTATATATAATTTTAGTAGTTTTAATAAGTACAAATATATTTAATTTGTTTGATATTAAAAAGAAAAAATAATTATTTGATGTAGTACTTTGGAGGATTTATGAAAAAGAAAGATAAAGTAATAGTAATTATTAGTTTATTGATTGTGTTATTAGGGGTTAGCATTTATTTTGGAGTGAAGTATTTTTTAGATAAAGATTTAGAAAAGTTAGAACAAGAGTTACAAGAAACAAAAGAAAAATTTGGTACTATTGAAGAAATAACAGTAGATGAATTAGTTACAAGATTTAATACTCAAGTAATAAAAGATGGTGTATTTAATCCAGCAAATGATGAATATCTAGCTATTGAGGATAATATATATTGGTACGGACTAATAACAGGAATCTATTTGGGAATAGTACCAGAAGAATTCAACAATGATCCCAAAACTGAAATTGTAGATCATACATTTATATATACTACAAAAGATAGCCAACCCGAAGAGGCTTCTATAGAATATATTAAATTTTTAATAAAAGCTAATAATGAAAATGTAACTGATGAAGAAATTGATAATTTGTTAGAAGAAGCAAAAGAACTTTCATCATCTAAAACAAATGCTATATGTGGAAAAGGTATAACTATTGGTTATATAGAAAATGAGGATAACTATCAGTATCAAGTAGTTAGACTTTACGAATAAAAGAATATAAAAATAAATAACTATTTGAAAGTGAGTTTAACAATATGAAAAATAATATAAACAACAATTGATAATTTTATCATTCAAATGATAGTTAGAGAGATAAAAATATTCGTTTACATTAAGATAATAATAATTTTATTAAGAAAAAATTGTCATTTTTTACCAAACGGTTTCATATTGAATAATTATATTCAATATGTTATATTTTATATATCCCGTTAAGAAAGGAATGACATAAATGAAAGAAAACAGAGATACAATTGAAACTATCTCAAAAGAAGGGAAAGAAAGAATCGAAAGGGAAATTCAAGTATTAAAAGAAAGATTAAAAAATGAGTTTAAAATTAGAAATTTTGATCATTCTAAAGAAAATGTAGATAGAGAAAGCTTTCTTTTAGAAATTGCTAAAATTAGTAAAGAAATATCTGATAAAATGAAAATATTAGAAAATTCAAGAGTAATGAAAGATGTTGAAGCAAACCCAAATCTTGTAAATATAGGTGACATAGTTTATTTGGAATTAATATATGCACCTGATGACGTAGATAGTAATTATTTTCATTTAATTGCAGGAGGACAACCTGAATTTGATGAAAATGGATTTTTAGAATTAAGTACCAAATGTGCGGTTGGAGCATCTATCCTTGGAAAACCTATAAATTCAACAACTTATTGTACAGTTGAAAATAATAATTTAGTTAAAATAAAAATAGGTAATAAATATGTTAAAGAAGCTAATGTTAAAGTTGAAAAAATAAAAACAAAATCTAAAAACTAAAAGAAAATGTAGATATGAAAATTATCTACATTTTTATATAAGATATTAATGTTTAAAAATAGCTTAAAATATTATATAATACATTAATAAAAGCAGAAATTAAAAGAGGGATTTTATGAACGAAAAGTATAAAGAAGTAGAAAGAAGTATTATAAAAAAATATCGAAAAGAAATATGGAGTAAATTTGTACGAGCAATAAAAGAATATAAATTAATTAACGAAGGAGATAAAATTGCTGTATGTATTTCAGGAGGTAAAGATTCTTTTTTAATGGCTAAATGTTTTCAGGAAATTAAAAATCATGGAAAAATCAATTTCGATGTTAAATATATTACTATGAATCCTGGATATAATAAAAAAAATCTTGATTTAATAATTCATAATTCTAAAATGCTAAATATACCCATTGAAATTTTTGAATCTGATATTTTTAGAGTAGCTGAAAAAATTGGAGGTACTTCTCCATGTTATTTGTGTGCTAGAATGAGAAGAGGTTGGTTATATAGTAAAGCTAAAGAATTAGGTTGCAATAAAATCGCACTCGGGCATCATTTTGATGATGTAATAGAAACAATTTTAATGAGTATTTTATATGGTGCTGAAATAAAAACTATGATGCCTAAACTACATAGTACTAATTTTGAAGGTATGGAATTAATTAGACCTTTATACCTTATAAAAGAAAAAGATATTATAAGTTGGTCTAAGAAAAATGACTTGAAATTTTTAAATTGTGCTTGTAAATTTACTGAAGAAGCAAGTATCGATGAAAACAAATCAAAAAGAAAAGAAATAAAAAGATTGATAGAACATTATAAAAAAATTAATCCCAATATAGATATTAATATATTTAGAAGTGTCGAAAATGTAAATTTAGATGCTATTATAGGATATCGTACTAAGAATCAAAAACACAATTTTTTAGATAATTATGATAAAAATACTAATAATTAAATTTGTTAGTTTTTTTGTTGAAAAATTTTTTAAAGTTTAGTAAAATTTTTTTCAAAAGATAGGGTGATTATATGATTAAAAGGCAAGAAATATATGATTTATATTGGTATTTTGCATGTGAAAGACAAAACATATTTTTAAAAAAATTAAATGGTGATTTACAACCTTGGACTAATGATAAAATCTTACAAGAATACAAGTTTTGTAATTCGTATAGGGTAAATGATAGAGTAAGTCAATATCTTTTGAAAAATGTTATTTATAATGATAAACAATACAATTATGATGATATGATTTTTAGAATTATTTTATTTAAATTATTTAATAAAGAATCAACATGGGAACTTTTAGAAAAAGAATTTGGAGATATTAATTTAAAAAACTTTAACTTTAAAAAATATTCTGAGGTATTAGACAGCGCTAGAAAAGATAATATAAAAATATATAATGATGCATATATTAGTTGTGCGACAAAAGCTTTTGGGTTCGATAAAAAACATGATAATCATTTAAAATTGTTGGAAAAAATGTTTGTAGTCGATAAAATACAAGATAAAATAATAAACTGTATAACTATGGAAGAAGCATTTAAAATTCTAAAATCATACCCATTAATAGGAGATTTTATGGCATATCAATTAGTTACTGATTTAAATTATAGTGATATAATTAATTGGAAAGAAGATGAATTTACAGTAGCTGGTCCTGGATCTAAAAGAGGAATTAAAAAATGTTTTATAGATAAAGGAGATATGTCAGATGAAGATATAATTAGATATATGTATAAACATCAAGATGAAGAATTTAAAAGGTTAAATTTGAATTTTAAAAAAATTGGTAATAGATCACTACAACTGATAGATTGTCAAAATATTTTTTGTGAACTTGATAAATATTGTAGACAAGCATTTCCTAATTTGAAAAGTAATCGAAAAAAAATAAAAAAGAAATATGTTCCAAAGATACAAAAAATAGATTATTTATATCCCCCAAAGTGGAGGGTTAATACTGTTAAACATTAGTTAAAATGATACCGATTTATAATGTGGATAACAAACAAAGGTAAACCTTGTTTGTAGTCAT
>CALVYE010000053.1 GCA_944372025.1 uncultured Bacilli bacterium
GGAATTATATTACAAGTTATAGTTAAAAAGCATAGACAATTATATGAAATTTTATTAACTAATACTGTTTATAATTCTAATAAAGGGGATTAGCATGAGTAAGAAAAAAAATGTAGATAGAGCAGCAGTTTTTGTTAAAAAATGTTTGAAATTATTACATATTAAAGTATCTTCTAAAATGGAAAATTTATTTGTTCAAATTTTTAAATTTGCCATAGTTGGTGGAACTGCATTTATTATTGATTTTGCTTTTTTATATATTTTTAAAGAATTTTTACACTTTCATGTAATTTTAGCAAACACTTTATCGTTTTGTATTTCGGTAATTTATAATTATATTGCAAGTGTAAAATGGGTTTTTGATGTAAATAAAGAAAAAGATCCAAAAAGAAATTTTATTCTTTTTATAATCTTTAGTGTGATTGGTCTACTAATTAACGATTTAATTATGTGGGTAAGTGTAGACATGATTCATATACATTATTTATTAGGCAAAATACTTGCTACAATAATTGTAATGATATTTAATTTTATTACTCGAAAAATGTTTCTCGAATAAAAAAGGAATTTAAAAAATTTCTTTTTTATTTTAGATTTAATTCATCAACATATAAATATAAAGCACTTATAAATTCCTTAGGAAATAGTAAAATATTTTTATCTATTTCACTATACTTATCATTGTTTATACAATATTCAATTTTATTATATAAATATTTTATTTTAGATTTAGAATCTTCTATTTTTATTAAGTTAATTTTTTTATTAATAGGTTCTACAGTTTTAAATTTTTCAAAAATAAGTTTATTATAATTTTCAATTTTATATACAAGAGTTTCATCGATTTCAAAAGTTTTTCCTAAAAAGTCAACCGCACATCCAAATAGAATAGAAATTATATCACTATCTTCAGGTTTATTATTTTTATATAAAAATTTAATTATATTTTTTATTAAAGTATTATAAACAGTTTTTTGTGGAAAAAACATATTTAAATAATCTTCAAAAATAGTTTTATTTTTATTAATATAATTAAATAGATTGTTTTTCTTGAAAGTATAAATGTTTCCATCTAATTTTTTAAAAGTTTTTAGAGTATCATTATATCCTAATTTTATCGCTCTAGTTGATCGATCTTTTTCAAAGACAAGAAAAGATCCTAGTTTACTTCGTGGTGTTATATATGTAACATCTATATTTTTCTTTTTAGTAGGTTGTTTAATACCGATACAGTTTAAATCAACCGCAATCACTTCAGTCGCACCTAATTTAATTGCTAAATTTATAGGAAGATTATCGTAATATCCTCCATCAATGTAATCTTCATTATCAATAGTTTTCTTTTGAAAAGCAGGAAAACAAGTAGCAGAAGCCATAATATAATCTATAAGTTTTTCCTTTGGAATATCTTTTTTACTTTTTTCGATTGGTTTTAATTTAGTAAGTTTGAAGGTTACAAGTCCATAGTCAATTTTAGATTTATAAAATTTCTTTATATTGATAACTTGTCTTAATAACTCTTCTAATTTTGAAACTTTCATTCCACCTTCAAATATTATATTTTTAGTATAAGTTTTAATTATATCCTTATTATCATCACTTAATTCTTCATCAAATATCATTTTATAATTTAAATGCTTCCAAAAGTAATTAGCTTTATGATAAGTTTTTTGAATCATCATCGCACCATTAATCGCACCGACACTTGTTCCTGTGACAATTTCATATTTGATACCTAGTTTTTTTAAAGCTTTCCAAACTCCAATTTGGTAAGCACCATTACTTCCTCCTCCAGATAAAACTATCGCTCTCATTAAACATCACCATAGTTTTATTATACTATATTTAACTTAATATATAAATTTTTATTACAATTTATTCACTAGCATTCTAAAAATATATAGTATAATTAGCTTAGGTGATGCATATGTATCGAATTTTAATAGTTGAAGATGATAAGACAATAAGTATGGGACTTGAATACTATTTAAAACAAGAAGATTTTGAAGTTGAAATTGCAAATAATTTTGAAGAATGTAAAAAAATTTTAGAAAATAATTTAAATTTTTCTTTAGTTTTATTAGATTTAGGACTTCCTGATGGAAATGGATTTGATGTTTTTCATTATATTAAAAACTTAAAAAATATTCCTATAATATTTTTAACAGCTGTCGATGATGAAGTTAATATTGTAATGGGGCTTGATATGGGTGCGGAAGATTATATAACTAAGCCTTTTAAAGCACGTGAATTATTATCTAGAATTAGAAGAGTACTTAGAACTAATAATTCAGAAGATAAAAGTATAATAAATATTGGGAATGTAACTATAGATATCAAACAAGCTAAAGTTTTAAAAGATGGAAAAGATGTATTTTTAACTGCCTTAGAATATAAAATTCTTTTAATAATGGTAATGAATCCTAATAAAGTATTTACACGTGAGAAGATTCTTTCAGATATATGGGATGTAAACGAAGAATACGTAAATGACAATACACTCACAGTTTATGTAAAACGACTTAGAGAAAAAATTGAAGATGATCCTGCTAATCCTCAAATTATTCAAACTGTGAGAGGTATTGGATACAAAGTGGTGATACCATGATAAAAAGTAGAGAATTTCAAAAATTATTAAGAAATTTTATAATCGCACTTCTAATATCTTTGTTAATAAGTCTAGGTCTAGGAATTATAAGTTATAACACCTACAAAAACTATATCATATCTAATAATGCTAAAATAGTTGCAAATTTAATAAAGCATAATCCTGATAAAGAAGAGGAAATAATTAAAGCCATTAATAATAATGACGGAAATATAGAAGATGGATATAAAATTTTAGAAGAATATAATATTGAAAAAGATAGTTTAAACCTTATAAAAAACACAAAAAACTTAGAAATCAATATTATTTTAATAACAGTACTTACATCACTTATTTCAATTATAATTATTTCAATTTTATATTTTAAGAATTTAAGAAAATTTTATAAAAAAATAGATATGATTAATCTTTATATTAATGATGTTTTAAATGATAATTACACTTTAAATTTAAGAGAATATGAAGAAGGAACTTTCAGCTCTTTAAAAAATGATGTCTATAAAATTACTAATAAACTTAGAGAACAAAGCGAAAATCTTTTAAAAGATAAAAAATATTTAGAACAAACCTTATCAGATATTTCACATCAACTTAAAACTCCACTTACAAGTATGAATGTTATAAATAATCTTTTATTAGATGATAATTTAGATAAAGATATAAAAAAAGAGTTTTTAGCTAAAAATGCTACACAACTGGATAGAATTGAATGGTTAGTTACTTCACTTTTAAAATTGTCAAAATTAGAAAGTGGAACTATTAAATTAAAGAAAGAGAAAGTCAATGTTAGTAAATTAGTAGAAAGTGCTTTAAATCCATTAAGAATACCTATCGAACTTAAAAATCAAACTTTAATAGTCGAAGGCGATAAAAAAATCAATATAGTTGCAGATTACAATTGGACAGTAGAAGCACTAGTTAATATCATTAAAAATGCTCATGAACATACTAAAGAAAAAGGAACAATAAAAATTTCTTTTGAAGATAATCCTTTATATGTATTAATAAAAGTAGAAGATAACGGAGAAGGAATAAAACCTAAAGATATAAATCATATTTTTGAGCGTTTCTATAAAGGAAGTAGTAACAATAAAGAAAGTATTGGAATAGGACTTAATATGTCTAAAAATATTATAGATAGACAAAATGGAGAAATTAGTGTTAAAAGTAAGCTCGGTAGTTCGACGGTTTTTTATATCAAATTTTATAAAAATGTAGTATAGAATAAGAAAAAGTTAAGAGATAATTTCTTAATTTTTTTTGTGACAAAATTGTAAGACAATAGTCATTTTATTTTAATATAATTATTCTATAATGGTATTGTTTTAAAGGAAGAAGTTGTATGGAAAAATGTAGAAGAAAAACAATATACGGAATTGTATTTTTAAGTATTTTACTTATACTAACAATATTTAAAATTATGTATAATAGTAGTGAAAATATTAAAGATACAACCCCTACATATAAAGAAATAACTAGAAAGGATAATTAAAATGGAAATTTTAAGAGTAGAAAATTTATGTAAAAATTATGGAAAGGGAAATACCCTTGTAAGAGCTTTAAATGATGTATCTTTTAGTGTTGAAAAAGGTGAATTCGTTGCGGTAGTAGGTGCTTCTGGGAGTGGTAAATCTACACTTTTACACATTCTAGGAGGTGTCGATAAACCTACAAGTGGGAAAGTATTTGTAGAAGGCCAAGATGTATACAAGCTTAACGAAAACAACCTAGCAATTTTTAGAAGACGTCAAGTAGGACTTATCTATCAGTTTTATAATTTAATACCTATACTTAATGTACAAGAAAATATAACACTACCAATATTGTTAGATAATAAAGAAGTAGATAAAAAATATCTTGATGAAATAATCGATACCTTAGGTCTTAAAAATAGAATAAACCATTTACCTAATGAACTTTCGGGAGGACAACAACAAAGAGTATCTATAGGTAGAGCTTTGATGAATAGGCCATCATTATTACTTGCAGATGAACCTACAGGAAACTTAGATTCTAAATCGAGTAAAGAAATAATTGAACTTTTAAAAATATCTAATAAAAAATATAACCAAACTATTATTATGATTACTCATGATCATAATCTAGCTTTAAATGCTAATCGTATTATAACCATAGAAGATGGAAAAATTATAAGTGATGAAAAGGTAAAATAAAAAATGAACATATTAAATAAATTAACGATTAAGCATTTAAAAATGAATAAAAAAAGAACGACAGTTACAATAATTGGTATCATTCTTTCTACCGCACTTATGGTAGGTATAGGTACTTTAATGTCATCTTTTAGAGAATATTCATATCATGAGGCAGTTTCTTCATATGGTAAACAACATATAACGATAAGTAATGTCGAATATAAAAATTACAAATATATCGAAAATAATGTATATGTTAAAGATTCATATTTAGTAAGAGATTTAGGATATTCAAAATTGGAAAAAGGTAAAAATGATTACAAACCCTATTTATTTTTAAAAGAAACTAATGATTCTTATTTCAAAGCAATGACCTTAGTTGAGGGAACATATCCTAAAAACAGTAGTGAATTACTTATTTCCGAACACATTATTACAAATGGTGGGGTTAAATTAAATATTGGGGATAAAATAACTTTAAATCTTGGAAAAAGATATGGTAGTCCCGAAATTTATGATGAATTTGGGAATACAACATACGATGAAAGAAAAGAATTAGTACAAAAAGATCCATATGTAGAAAATGAAATTTTAGAAACTAATGAAACTCGTGAATTTACGATTGTAGGTATTATTGAAAGACCTTATGACGAACCTTATAGTAGTCCTGGATATACGGTACTTACAAAAATCGATGAAAATGCAATTGAAGATAGTGCGAAAACTGATGTATCCATAATATATAAAAATACATCAAAAATAAAAGATAAAACTGAAAGCATATATGAAAAAGTAAAATCTAATAATAAAGATTATTCTAGCAAAGTTGATTATAATAATGCTTTATTATCTTTATATGGTCAAAGTGAATATGAAAATATCAATAGTACTATGACAAGTATAATGGCTATAATTTTAGGACTTATATCTATTGGATGTGCGATAGTAATATATAACTCCTTTGCTATATCAGTAATGGAAAGAAAAAAACAGTTTGGATTATTTTCAAGTATAGGAGCTACTAAAAATCAAATTAGAAAAACTGTATTTTTTGAAGCATTAATCGTGGGTTTAATAGGTATTCCAATTGGAATATTCTGTGGCATATTTGGAATTTGGGTAGTTTTAAAAATTACAAATGCACTTCTTGCAGGTATGTTTAGTTATCAACTTGAAATGGCGCTTTATCCATTATTTATGATAATACCTATAATTTATATGATTGTAACTATTCTTATATCTGCTTATCTACCTGCAAGAAAAGCTTCCAAAATTAGCCCTATTGAAGCTATAAGATTAAATGATGATATAAAGATTAAAAGTAAAAAAGTAAAAACCAATAGGTTAGTTAGAAAATTATTTGGTATAGAAGGCGATTTAGCACTTAAAAATATCAAACGAAATAAAAAGAAATATCGAATAACTATATTAAGTTTATTTATAAGTATTGTACTTTTTGTTTCCTTTAGTACTTTTCTAGAATATGGAACAAATAGTAGTAATGATTTTTTTGAAGTTAGAGATTACGATATAGTTGCATCAATAGAAGTTGAAGATGAAAAAACTACTAAAGAAAATATTGAAAAAATTAAAAATATTGATGGTATAGATGATTATACTTTTACGCGAATTCTTAGTTCTAAAATAACTCCTAGTGAAAATATGTATACTAAAGAGACGTTAGAACAAATAAAGAAAAATAATGTATATTATGAAACAGATGAAAACTTGTATGTAGGAATTATTGCTTTAGATCAAAAGAGCTATGAAAGTTATATAAAATCTTTAGGATTAAATATTAAAGATTACGAAGGCGATGAATTTAAACCTATAATAATAAACTATGCTAAGATTAGGGATTACAGTGCTCAAAGTGTAACTTCATTTAAAGTATTAAATTTAGATAAAAATCAAAAATTAAAATATACTATTTCAAATTATGATAGCGAAAATGAAAAACAATTTGATATAGAAGCTTCGGGATATGAAACTACTAAAATACCTAAATATTTAGAAGAATATATTAATAATATTGGTTTAAATTTAATTGTAAGTGATGAAATATTTGATAGTATCAATTCAAAAAGAAAAGAAATTTTTGGAGAAACTATGAATGTAACTTACAATGCATATATAAGTGCGAAAGATCATGATAAAGTAGCTACTGAAATAAGAAAAATTTTAGGAGTTACTATAGATAATAATGCGGTATATGATATTACTGAAGCGATGCAACAAGAAAAAAATCTTGTAACTGTTATTAAGATTTTCTTGTACGGATTCATTACATTAGTAACATTAATAGGGGTTACGTCGGTATTTAATACTATAAATACAAGTATCGCACTTAGAAGAAAAGAATTTGCAGTACTTAGAAGTATAGGACTTACTCCAAAAGGATTTAACAAAATGATAAGATTTGAAAGTCTATTTTATGGATTAAAAGCTTTATTATATGCTTTACCTGTATCTTTAGGAATTGTCTTCTTATTTCATTTATCATTTGGAAATATTGCTTCCTATAGTGACATAATGATACCATGGACTTCTATAGGAATTGCGATAGTAGGAGTTTTTGTAATTACTTTTGTAACTATGATGTATGCATCTAAGAAAATAAAAAAAGAAAATATATTAGACGCAATTAGAGAAGAAAATATTTAAAAAGTGTGAAATTTTAAACTTTCATGCTTTTTATTGTATTTAAATGTGTAAACAAAGTGTGTGAAATTGTGGTATATGTTCAAATATTGTTTTATTTTGAAGTTAAAAAATGGTAAAATTAAAGTAAATAATAAGGGAGGGATTAAATGTTAACTAGAATGATACTCAATGAAACATCATACTTTGGTCCTAAAGCTAGAGAAGTAATCGATGATGAAATTTTAAGAAGAGGATATAAAAAAGCTCTAGTTGTTAGTGATAATAATTTAGTAAAAGTGGGTATTACTAAAAAGGTATTAGATGTTTTAGATGGAAGAAATCTTGCTTACGAATTATTTAGTGATGTCAAACCTAATCCTACAGTAGATAATGTTAAAGCAGGAATTAAGGCATGTAAGGATGCTAATGCGGATTATTT
>CALVYE010000054.1 GCA_944372025.1 uncultured Bacilli bacterium
TAATAATATAGAAAAACTGATATTTGAAGTTATTCCAAGTATCAGTTAACCTTTAATTTTTTTAAGCGATTGCCATACAACAAAAAGTTTCATGATATAGTTATTTTTTAAACTATTTTAAAGCAATTATAGCATTTTACAAACCACTTCTGCTATATTTCTCAAATTAGTCCCTGTTATTTTTCCTAAATTATATATAAATTCAAACAATATATTAGAAACTGTTAATATTAAAGGACTCAATAATACTATAAAAGCAATTAGTATAACTTTTTTATGTTTTAAAAACCAGCTATTATTTAATCTATCTAACATAAATTTCCACTACTAATTCTTCTAATTGCGGTACCTAAACTTCTTCCTAAATCTAGTATAGCATTTATTGCTTTTGTAAAAGAAGATACTAGACTTCCAGAAATGTTAAGTCCTCCATCAATTTCTAATAAAACTTCTTTATTTAATTCTTTCATTTGTATTACCTCCTTTAACCATTAATTACACGCAAGTGGACGAACATAACCGTCTACTACTCCAACGATGAATATAATGCCAGCTATTATTCCTATAACTCCCCAAACGCCAATTCCGCCTTTTACTTCTAACAATTCATTTTTACTAAGTTCCAAAACTATTTCCCCTTTCCTAGTATAAAATTTTTAATTATTTCAAAAAGTTGCTTATGATCATACTTTATTTTTAAATCTATAGAATTATTTTCAAGTTTATACTTTTCATCTAACTTTAAAGATATTAAAATTTCATTATATTGTTGTAGAGGAACACTTTCTAAAATTTTTTTATCAATACTTCTAACCTTATATTCATATTCTTTATCATTTATTAATAAAGTATCGTTATCTGTTATTTTAGATAAATCATCTTCACTACATAAAATTTTAAGAGTGTCATTTTCTTTTATATATGTAGCTTTAGTATATAAATGAAAGTCAAAATAAGATAACAAAACTACAAATAAACAAATTAATAAAAATAAAATAATTGTAGTAAATGAATATATTTTTTTAAAATTTATAAGATTAAAGCTTTTATAATTTTTAATATCTATTACATCGTTCATTAACAAGACTCCTTAGATGTGATATTTTGAATTAAACCCGAAGATATTCTAATTACTTTATCAAATAAATCAATATTTTCTAATCTATGTGAAACAATAATCATTGTTTTATCCTTATACTTATTAAACATTCTCTTTAAAATTCTTCTTTCCATATTGATATCCATTTCATTAAGAGCTTCATCCAAAAGCAACATATCAAATTCATTTAATAAAGCACGTGCCAAAATAATACGACCTTTCTCACCACCAGATACGTTAAACCCATTTTCTTCTAATAAAGTATCATATCCCAGATTTTTATTTTTAACTATATTATCAATTTCAGTAAAAGTAGCAATATCTAGAAATTTATTATAATTTACATCCTTATTTAAAACAATATTATTATATATTGAATCAGTAAATAAATATTCATTCTGCGAAACATATGTAATTTTCTTTCTAAGTTCCTTTTTATTATAGTCATTTATATCTTTATCATCTATTAATATAGTATTCCTATCAATTTTACTATAATTAAGAAGCAATTTCATTAAACTAGATTTGCCACTACCACTATCACCTATTATCATTACTTTTTCTCCTGCATTAATTTTTAAATTTATATCTTTTAAGATGAAATCCTTATCATTAATAGTATAATTTAAATCATTAATGATAATATCTCCTTTTATTTTTGAACCCACATACTTTTTATCTACCATCAAATTTTCTTTTTCGATTTCATAAAGTTCATTGACTCTTTTTATCGATGAAGAAGAATATCTAATTAAAGGTTCTAATTCTAAAGTACTTTTAATTGGTTCAAGAAAATATATTAGTAATGCATTATAAGTAATCAAATCTCCAACAGACATTTTATTATCTAAAACTAATAAGTAACCTACAAACATAATTATTATAGATCCTATCCCACCAATTAAATCTTTAAATAATGCTTGAATGTTATAATTTTTATTGATTTTAAAAGTATGTAACAAATAATTTGAATATTTATCATTTAAATTACTTGAAATATTATTTTCAATGCCTAAAGCCTTAATACTTTCAAACCCATTAATAGACTCTATAAGATATGAATTAACTTCTGCTTGTTTCTGTTGATTTTCTAATATATTTTTTTTAAATATTGGAGAAAAAAATATAATTACTATAAGATATAGTACAAAAATTATTAAAGAAATAAAAAATAAAATAGAATTTATGGAGAATAAAATAAAAGATGAAAATAAAACCAAAATTATATCAACAAAAACAGTTAAAGACACTTTACCTATCATTTCTCGAACATAGTTTAAATCATTAATTCTAGATACTATTTCTCCAGTGGTTTTGTTTTTGAAATAATCATATGGGAGACAAATAATATGTTTAAAAGTATTACACATCAAACTAAAATCAATTTTAGTATTTATGAATAAAAGTAATTGATTTCTAAAATAATCACTTGTACCTTTAAAAATAAATAAAATAACAAAGAGTATAGAAATAAGATAGAAATTATTTATAGATTGAGTATTTATTTTGTCTATAATAACTTTAAAATAATAAGAACCAGCAATACTAAATAAAGTTACAAAGAAAGACAATACTAAAATATTTATAGCAAGCTTCTTATGTGAATAAAAAATTTCTTTAATTAAATTTACTATATTGTTTTTGGTATTTAACACCACTATTTTTTTAATAGGAAAAATATCAATAATAATTTTTGACCATATTTTTTCAAATTCATCAAATGTGGCTTTACATACTCCTTTATTAGGATCCATGTATACAATTTTCTTTTTACTATAATTAATTTCATATATTACTACATAATGTTTATAAGACTTATTTATTATGAGGTGCGCTATACAAGGTAATTTTACTCTACCCTTTAATTCATCGAGATTTTTACATTTCAAACCTCTAGCACTAAAACCTATCTCCTTTGCACACTCTATTAAATGATAAGCACTTACTCCATTTCTATCTGTTTTTGTCATTTCTCTTAATTTTTCTAAAGGTACATTACCTTTATAATACTTTATAATTGATAACAGACATGAAGCACCGCAATCTTTAATACCTTGTTGCTTAATAACAACTATACTTTTTTTCATATCATTTTGCCTCCTCACTTAATATTTAGAAAAAAATGAGTGAAAAGACTTTTAATAATTTAAAAAAATAAACTATTTTTTATTAAACAGTTTATTTTTTATTTCTCATATAATGATACATATATTGAAGAGCTAATCCACAATTTTTACCATATTTTTCTTTAGCAAATTTACCGATTTCCTTTTGATTAGGCTTTATATCCTTATATAAATCACACATTGCTTTTTTTACCCAAGTATCTATTGGAAACACATCAAATCTAGAATAACCAAACAATAAGATACAAGAAGCAACCTTAGGTCCTATACCCTTAACTCTCTCTAAATATGCCAAAGCTTCATCTGTATCAAGATCTTTAATTTTTTGAATATCAAGGTTTCCCTCTTTAATATAGTTAAGTGCCTCAATTATATATTTAACTCTAAATCCTACCTTAGCTTCTTTCAAAGTATCCATATCTATATTTTTAATTTGTTCAAAACTAGGAAAAAGATAATAAATATTATTTTTAAACTCAACTTTTTTACCATATTTTTGAGATATAAAATTTATAGAATTAGATATTCTAGTAACTTTATTATTTTGAGAAATAATATAAGATATTAACATTTCAAAAGGTTCTTGTTTCAAAATTTTTAAACCCTTCGAACCTTCTATACAATCTTTAAGAGTTAAATCAAAAGAAAGTAATTCTTTATTTAACAATGCATAATCTCTATTTAAATCAAAGTACTCCCTTATAACACTTTCAAGATTATTTTCATTATTTGATTCAACAATAAGATTTCTTCCATTTTGTTTAATATTAATAACCCTATCTGATAAAATCATAGTATAACTTTCATCTTCACATGGAAAAAATCTAAAACATTGTCCACAAGTTACTGTGTCCTTTAAATTAATGTCTACATTTTTGATTGTTAACATAAAAATCGCCTACTTACTTTTTTTACTCACAAGTTCATTATAACTTATTATTGCTTCTCTTTCTTGTTTTTTTATATCGACAATTTCAAAATACCATTTACTGTTCTTTTCATCCCACAACTTAACAAGTGCTTTATTTTCTAAATTGCCATGATTGAAAAAATTCATAATCTTCTCTTTCATTTATTATACACCAAATTAAAGTTATCTGAATATTCAATTTTTTCTAAAGTGTCTACCCTTTTAGAAGCAACAAAAGCAAAGATTATAAACATTACAATTAAAACTAAAACCCCTTTATTTTTTCTAATTATACCATTTAACATTCTATCAACTTCCTTTCATCATCATTTTAACCCAAACATCTGTTCGTGTCAATAACTTTTCGAACAATTGTTTGACAAAATTGTAAAGTTATGTTAATATATAAACATAAAGGAGTTGGTTAAATGACTGATTTGACTGAAAGACAAGGAGAAATTTTAAATTATATAAAAAAATTTATAGTGTCTAATGGATATCCTCCAACAGTAAGAGAAATAGGTGTAGCCCTAGGTCTATCTTCACCCGCTACAACATACTCTCACTTAAATAATCTAGAAGCTAAAGGTTTTATAAGAAAAAATGGATCAAAAAATAGAGCAATTGAATTATTAGTAGAAAATGAATATGCAAAAAAAGAAGACGAAGTTGTAGAAGTACCTTTACTTGGTAAAGTAACTGCAGGAAGTCCAATAGAAGCCATTGAAACTCCAAATGAATTCTTTTCATTACCTGCATATTTAATACCAAAACGTCAAGAAGTATTTACTCTTAAAGTTAGTGGTGAATCTATGATAAATGCAGGTATTTTAGATGGAGATGTTGTAATTGTTCAAAGGCAAAATAATGCAAGAAACGGTGATATGGTAGTAGCCATGACAGATGAAAACGAAGTAACACTTAAAACATATTATAAAGAAAATGGATATTTTAGATTGCAACCTGAAAACGATACAATGTCCCCTATAATTTTAGATAATGTAACAATTTTAGGAAAAGCTATTGGATTATATAGAAAATTCTAAATTATTGCAAAAATGTACATAAAAAAATTTTTATGTACATTTTTTTAATGCCTTATTGTTAAAAATAGCTATTTGATATATAATATTAAGAGTAAGATGTTGGAGGAATTAAAAATATGATTAAAAAACTGAAAGAATATAAAGGGATAATCAAAAATAAGAAAAATAAATTTTGGATATATTTTTTAAATGCTCTAGTTTTACTAAACATAGCAGCTGGTATATATTTTATATACTCATTATTACTTTTAACAGGAATTGAAACAGTAATACGTACAGGTGTGATAGTATTTTCCATAGTTATGATGATTGTATTTATTATATGTATGATGAATACTATTATAAAAGGAAAAATAAAATTTTATATTATATTTATAATTTTTATCTTAATAAGTATAGGAGCCCAGGTTTTTGTGGCATATAATATCGACAGAGTTCACGGCTCTTTAAGTAATATAAATAAAAACACAATTACCTATACAACAGATTTAATAGTAATGAAAGATAGTGAATTTGAAACTATAGATGATATAGATGATACAACTATAGGTATAATAAATAAGGATAAAGGTTTAGAAGACTATACAATTGGTCAAGAAATTATAGATGAAAATAAACTTTCTGATAATAATGAAATCAAAGAATATGAAGATTATTTTGAAATGTTAAATGATTTATATGAAGGCGAAATTGACGGTATGTTTGTTTCTTCAAATTATTCGATAATGTTTGGAACATACGAAAAATTTGCAAATATTAAAGATGAAGTAAAAGTAATAACATCTAAATCTAAAGAATTTAAAAAAAGTTCTAGTAGCAATAATACGGTTAGCAAAAATATTGTAAAAGAACCATTTACGGTATTATTAATGGGTGTAGACTCAGAAACTGAAGGTCTTGATAAAAATGCAGCATTTAACGGTGATTCTTTAATGCTTATAACATTCAATCCTAATACTTTAAATGCAACTGTACTAAGTATACCAAGAGATACATATGTGCCGATAATGTGTTTTAAAAATCAAAAGAAAAACAAAATAACACATGCTGCATGGTATGGTGTTGACTGTATGCAAGAAACAATTGAAAACTTCACAGGTGTTGATATAGATTATTATGTAAAAATGAATTTTAAAGGTGTTGTAAGTTTAGTTGATGCTTTAGGAGGAATAGATGTAAATGTTCCATTTAAATTTTGTGAACAAAACAGTGATAGAGCTTGGGGAAACAATACAATTTGCCTAGATACGGGAGAACAACATTTAGATGGTGAGCAAGCCTTAGCCTTAGCACGACATAGAAAAACTCTAGCTCTAGGAGATATTCAAAGAGGTCTAAATCAACAACTTGTTATCGAAGGAGTTCTAAAAAAACTTACAAGTATTAATAGCATAGATCAAGTAAATCAACTATTAGATACGGTATCACAAAATATGGATACTAACTTCACAACAGAAGAAATTTTATCATTCTATAACGTTGCTAAAGATATACTTTTAAGAAGTTCAAATACTACTACAGAAGATCTAATAAGTATGCAAAAATTATATTTAGACGGTTATACTCAAATGATTTACGATGAATCATTTGGAATGAGTTTATCAGATTATATATATTATAATTCAAGCTTAGAAGCTGTTAAAAATGCTATGAAAGTTAATTTAGGAGAAAAAGAAGAAGAACTACAAAAAACTTTTAATTTTTCAATAAATGAAGTTTATGAACAAGAAATAATTGGTCGAGGTAAAAAAGATTCCGCATCCACAATTTCTACTTTACCTAATTTTGTAGGAAGTTCAAAATCCTATACTCAAAGTTGGTGTAATGCAAGAAATATAACTGCAAACTTTATAACTGTTTCAAAAGGTGACGCCGGATATAAAGATTATTATGATGATGGTGAAGTAATAAGCCAAAGCGTTTCACAAGGAACAGAAATAAACAAAGTTAAATCTATTACATTTAAAGTTATAAGTAAAACAAATACCGAAAAAGAAGATAAAGAAACAGATAACAATAATAAAAATGATTCTCAAACAGAATTACCAATAACATTTAGCGCAGCTAGAACAACAATTTATTTATCAATAGGAGAAACAAATCCTAATCCGGCTGGTATAACAGTAAAAGAAGGAACAAAAGATGTAACAAACTTAGCAACTATAACGACGGATAAATGGGACTATTTAAATCCAGGTAAATATAAAAACATAATTAGTACTGTTACATATAAAGGTAAATCTCAAAGTTATAATTTAACAATTATTGTAAGTACATCATCTGGAGGAACAGATCCTGATACTGATCCTAATCCAGGCGAACCAGAAAATCCTGATGATGGTGAAGAAAATGGGGACAACGAAAATAATGAAGGAAATGAAGACAATAATTCAAACCCAGGAAATAATGGACAGCAAGGAATAAGGAAATTCAATGAAGTTTCCTTATTCTTTTTTTAATACTAGAAAAGATTGTCTACTATAACATTTATTTTTAAAGATATCTAAATAAAAAAGGAATGAAAAAAATTTCATTCTACACCCTAAAGGGTGTTTTATTTGGTGCTAAAATAACATAGTGGTATAATATAAATAGATAATGGTAGGTTTTGGTAATGATATTATGTACAGGAAATGATAAAGAT
>CALVYE010000055.1 GCA_944372025.1 uncultured Bacilli bacterium
TATAACAGTTTTAAATTTGAGTGTTTTCTCTTTTTTTATGTTTTTATAATTATTCCCACATCTAGTTTACTACATCATTGCAAAATAAACTTTTGACAAAATATCTATTTTAGTGATATAATCAATAGGCGTCAAAAAAAGAGGTGTATTAAAAATGATGAAAAAAACAAAGATTATTTGTAGTATTGGGCCAGCTACACAAAGTTGGGAAAATTTTAAAGGATTAGTAGAAGCAGGAATGAATGTTGCACGTATCAACTTCTCACATGCCACTTTAGAAGAAAGAAGATTAGATGAAAGTTTAGTTAAAAGAGCTCGTGAAGAATTAGGAGCAAACATAGCTATTCTTTATGATACAAAAGGTCCTGATTTAAGAACATGCGAATTTGAAAATGACAAAATTGAATTAATTAAGGGTAATACAATTAGAATTGTAGAAGAAGATGTTATTGGTAATAATGAAAGAATATCCTTAAATTATAAAGGAGTATTAGCTGATTTAAAAGTAGGTTCTACAGTTTTATTAGATGATGGTTTTTACAAACTTACTGTAATCTCTATTGAAAATGATGGAGTAACTTGTAGAATTGAAAACTCTGGGGTTATAAAAAGTAGACGTGGTGTATGTATGCCAGGTATAAAATTGAATGTCCCATATATTTCAGAAAAAGATAAAGAAGATATTAAATATGCTTGTGAAAATGATGGAGATTATTTAGCAATATCATTTGTTAATAGTGCAGAAGATGTTAATGCTGTTAAAAAACTATGTGCTGAATATGGTAAACCAAATATGCCAATCATATCTAAAGTTGAAACTCAATATGCTATGGATAACTTAGAAGAAATTGTAGAAGCTTCAGACTATATCATGATAGCACGTGGAGATTTAGGTATTGAAACAGGTGTAGAAAACTTACCATTATATCAACAAATGATGATAAATTCATGTCATTTACATGGTAAAGGTGTAATTATGGCAACACAAATGATGTATAGTATGAAAACTAATATTCGTCCTACAAATGCAGAAGTTACAGATGTTTCTAATGCTGTACTTGCAGGTTGTGATGCTATTATGACAAGTGATGAAACAACTATGGGTAATTACCCTGTAGAGACTATTAGAACAATGTCATTAATTTGTAAAAGCACAGAAAAGATTACTAAATATAATTTAAATGAATATAAATTAAGAGGAACAGATATTCATAATACAATAGCTAAATGTGCAGTAGAAGCTTCTAAAGATCTGCCAGTAAAAGCAATAGTTGCATCTACTTTAACAGGAAAAACTGCATTAGATGTTTCATCTTTAAGACCTGATGCTTTCGTTATTGCAACCGTAACAGATGAAAAAGTTGCTAGAAGTTTAGCTTTAAAATGGGGTATATATACTCGTGTTGTTCCTATGTATGATAACACTGACTGTATAGTACGTGACGGTGTAAATGCAGCCAAAGAAATTATGGGATTAAATAAAGGAGATTTAGTCTTAACTATTGGTGGTTCACCAGCAGTCGCACATACAAACTTTATGAAAATAGAAGAAATACAATAATCTTAAGGAGAGATAACTTTGAATACAGATAATAACCGACATCAAATAATAGAAGTTAGTGATAAAGATTTAGAAAAATTAAATGAAATTTTAAATTTGGTTTATGTAGATAAATTTAAAAATTATGAACTTATTAATGATGCATTAAATAGTCTTAATAAAAAACATATAAATTTTGAAAAATATCAGGAACTTTATACAAGTGCAGTAAGTGATACAAAAAAAACTGTTGAAATTTTTAGAAAAAAGATTTCTATTATGTATTTATATAATTTAATTAATGAACATTTAAACAAGGATAATATATATAGATTTGTTTTAAAAGGAATGATTGAGTCTTTAGAATCCAACTTATCTTACCATCATGTAAAAAGCATGGCATCAATAGATATAAGTGATATAAGAGATAAACTATGTGAAATGGATTTAGAAATAAATACAATAGGTAATATGGGATTTGTAAATCCTACAATTTCAAATGCTATAACACATATAAATAAAATATGTAATAGAAAAAAAGTTAAAATAAAAAGTTTACAAAAAGAAATGTAATTTATTTATTATGTTTCTTTTTTTTGATATACTTTTATTAGTGGGTTAGGATGTGAAATAATGCAAAATAAACTTTTAGATATACTAAATAATATAGGATTAGAGAGTGAATATATTACTCTTTTTAAAGATGCAAATATAAATAAAATAATGATAGATAAAAAAAATATAATATACACAATTATTATAGATATCTTTGATAATGTGGATGATGTTATTACAAATAGAATTATAGAGCTATTTAAAGAAAAATATAAAAATGTTAATGATGTAAAAATAGAATACAATATTTTAAAATCTAATAGTAATGAAGATGTAAAAGACATTGAGACTAAAAGTAATAAAAGTGAAATTTCAAGTTTTTCTAAGGCATCAGAAAATGAAAATTCTAATATTATTTTTGGAAGTTTTATAAAGGATGATTTTGTAAATAGAATAGATAATATTGTAAACGAAAATGAAAATGTCGTTATTGAAGGTACACTATTCGGTATTGATATTTTTGAATCTAGTAAAAGTGATTTTAAAATTATAACTCTAAAAGTTACAGATTATACAAGTAGTATTTATTGTAAAGTTTTTTTAAATGATACAAATGAATTTAAAAGTGTAAAAGGTAAATTAAAACAAGGTGAATGGTACAAAATTAGTGGGTATACTAAACAGGATAACTATTCAAAATGTTTGGTTGTAAATGTACATGATATTGAATCAATTCCTTCTAAAGATGAAGTAAGAGTTGATGATGCAGAAGAAAAACGTGTAGAACTTCATGCACACACTTTTATGAGTCAAATGGATGGTTTAGTTAGTGCGACTAATTTAATTAAGCGTGCGAAAGAATTTGGACATAAAGCTATCGCAATAACAGACCATAACGCAGTACAAGCATTCCCAGAAGCTTATAATAATTCTAATGGTATGAAAGTAATATATGGGGTAGAGCTTAATTTAATAGATGATAACGTAGATATGGTATTTAGAGAAAATGGTAATTCTTTAATGGAAAGTACTTACGTAGTTTTTGACTTTGAAACTACGGGGTTTAATGCTGGTGGAACTGACCAAATAATTGAGGCTGGTGCGGTTAAAATTTGTAATGGAGAAATAATTGACCGTTTTGATGAGTTAATCAATCCAGGAAGAAAATTACCTACAAAAATAACTGAACTTACAGGAATAACAGATGAAATGTTAAAAGATAAAGATGATGAAGAAACTGTAATTAGAAAATTTATTGAATGGACAGGCGATAATCCTATGGTCGCACACAATGCTAAATTTGATGCATCGTTTTTAGAAGCTTGTTATCGTAAATATAATTTGGGTGAATTTCAAAACGTCTTAATAGATACTTTAGAACTTTCTAGAGTTATGGATAGTAATTACGCAAGGCATAGTTTATCTGCACTTGTTAAAAGATACGATATACCTTTTGATGAAGAATCACATCATAGAGCTGATTATGATGCTGAAGCTACCGCACTTATTTTTCACAAAATGATTAAAAGGCTTTCCGATAGAAATCTAGAAAAAATTAGCGATATTAAAACAATAGTTGAAAGTGATGAAATCCATAAATTTGGGAATTTATATCACATTAACTTGTTAGTTAAAAATAAAGTTGGTTTAAGAAATTTATTTAAATTAGTATCTTTAGCTAATACCAAATATTTATATAAAAATCCTCGAATATTAAGAAGTGAAATTGCAAAACACCGTGAAGGTTTACTAGTAGGTAGTGGATGTGTAAATGGCGAAATATTCATGCAAGCTAAAAGTAAAAGCGATGAAGAACTTGCAAACCTTATGGAATTTTATGATTATATTGAGGTTCAACCTATAAGTGTATATGATCATATGGTTCAAACAGGAGATTTTGGATCTACTGCTGAATTAGAAGAAAATATTAAAAAAATTATTAGAGTTGCTAAACAAAAAGGTAAAATAGTGGCTGCAACAGGTGATGTACATCATTTAGATCCTAAAGATAAGATTTTTAGAGAAGTAATTATAAATCAAAAAGTACCGGGAATAGGAGGATTCCATCCTTTATATAAACCTAGTGTTATTAAAAATATTCCATCTTTTCATTTTATGACGACTAAAGAAATGTTAGATAGTTTCTATTTTATAGATGAAGATTTAAGACGTGAAATTGTTATTACTAATACAAATAAAATTGCTGATATGATTGAAGAAGTAGAAATTATTCATGACAAGTTATATACTCCTAAAATGAAAAATAGTGATACCGAAGTTAAAAATATGGTTTATAGTAAAGCAAAAGAAATTTATGGTGATCCACTACCACAAATTATTGAAGATAGAATTGAAAAAGAACTTCAAGGTATAATAGGTGGAGGATTTGACGTTATATATTTAATCGCACAAAAATTAGTTAAGAAATCTAATGATGATGGATATATTGTAGGTAGCAGAGGTAGTGTGGGTAGTAGTTTTGTTGCAACAATGATGGGAATTACCGAAGTTAACCCACTTCCTCCACATTATATATGTCCAAAATGTAAAAAAAGTATCTTTGAAGAAAATGGTATCGAACTTGGTAGTAAATACTTTAGCGGGTATGACTTACCTGATAGAATATGTGAGTGTGGAACATCTATGAAAAAAGAGGGACACGATATGCCTTTCGCAACATTCCTAGGGTTTAATGCCGATAAAGTTCCCGATATAGATCTTAATTTTTCGGGTGAATATCAATGGAAAGCTCACGATTTCACCAAAGAAATGTTTGGTGAACATAACGTATTTCGTGCAGGTACAATAGGTACGGTTGCTGAAAGAACAGCTTTTGGTTTTGCAAAAGGATATTGTGAATATAATAGTATCGAACTTCCACCTGCAGAAATTGAAAGACTGGCAATTGGGTGTACAGGTGTTAAAAGAACGACAGGACAACACCCGGGCGGGATTATAGTTATCCCTGATTATATGGATATTTATGATTTTAGTCCATATCAATATCCTGCAGATGACGCAACATCTAGATGGTATACAACACATTTCGACTTCCATGCAATACACGATAACGTTTTAAAACTTGATATACTAGGACACGACGATCCTACGGCTTTAAAAATGTTAAGTGATATTACAGGAGTTAAACTTGATGATATACCTTTTGATGATAAAACTGTACTTAGTTTATTTTCATCACCTAAAGCTTTAGGAGTAACTAAAGAACAAATAATGTGTGAAACAGGTACTTTAGGTGTTCCAGAATTCGGTACAAAATTTGTTATTGAAATGCTTAAAGATACTAAACCTACAACTTTTGCAGAACTTGTAAAAATCTCAGGATTATCACACGGTACTGATGTATGGCTTGGAAATGCTAAAGATTTAATTTTAAATAAAACTTGTGAATTTAAAGATGTTATAGGATGTCGTGATGACATTATGGTTTATCTTATGTATCATGGTGTTAAACCTTTAGATGCATTTAAAATAATGGAATTTGTAAGAAAAGGTAAGGCAAGTAAGGATGCTGAACAATGGGCTGAATATAAAAAAATAATGATAGATGCTAATATTGAAGATTGGTTTATAAATACATGTTATAAAATTAAGTACATGTTTCCTAAAGCACATGCTACTGCGTATGTTATGATGGGATATAGGGTGGCTTGGTTTAAGGTATATAGACCTATTGAGTACTATTCAACTTATTTTAGTGTCAGAAGTAGTGATTTTGATATAGAAACTATGATAGAAGGCTATGAAGCGATTAAAAATAAAATATTTGAAATTAACAATAAAGGCTATGATGCTACTAATAAGGAAATATCAATTTTGGGTGCACTTGAAATAGCACTTGAAATGACCGCACGTGGTTTTAAATTTACAAATATTGATTTAAATAAAAGTGATGCTGTTAATTTCGTAATTGATGAAGATAGAAAAACTTTAATCCCACCATTTAGAACAATAGATGGACTAGGAGATACGGTTGCTAAAAAAATAATTGAAGAAAGAGAAATTAGACCATTTTTAAGTATTGAAGATTTACAAGTAAGAGCCAAAATATCTGTTACTACAATTGCCAAAATGAAAACTATGGGAATTTTAGATAATATGGATGAATCTAATCAATTGAGTTTATTTTAAAAAACTTTACAAAAAATTGTAAAGTTTTTTTGATTATTTTACTTGTTGAAAAGAAAATCTTGACTCGGGGGGATCTATTATATACTCTAAAGTAGAAGGAGTGAATTTATGGAAGAAAAGAAAAATAAAGGTCTAATTATAACAATAATTATTTTGGTAGTTGCTTTATTTGGTACTAGTGGTTATATTGTATATGATAAAGTTTTATCAAATAATAAAACTAATGAGACAAAAGAAGAAAACAATGATATAATTGATGAAGAGAATAAAGAAGAACAAAATGAAAAAAATAACCAAGAAACTGTATCAGATGGTGTTACGATTTCAAAAGAATCAATTAATGAACTATCAAAAAATAAAAGTCTAAATATTAATAATGATTTTACTGATGTTGATAAAATAGCGGGAAGTATTGTTGATAGTAATAATATTAATGATGTTCTATATTTATCTGTAAACAGTGATAATAAACTTATATTAAAATATAATAATAATTCATCAGTTATTACTAATCTTGATGAAGAGGTTGTTATGCTTTATAATGCTAATTATGGTTGTCAGTTTGAAAATTTCATTACTCTGATTCTAACAAATAAGGGTAATATATATAGTTTTAATAATTATTACATTAAAGATTATTTAAGAGAAAATTCGTATTTGTTAGAAAATATTAAAAATAATAGTACCTCTAATATACCATTAACAAAAATTAATGATAATTATATAGTATTAGCATTTACTAATTATACTAGACAAATTGATGAAAGTAATCCAATAACATGTGGAGGAATGCCGCCTATTGTATATACAGAAGACGGAAAATTTATGGAAATTCATCCAGAAGAAAATACCATGACAGAATATGTGTTAAAATAAATTTCCACCAGCATAGCTGGTGGTTTTTCATTTGCGCCTAAAAGGCTTTACTACTGGCTTCCACTGAAGTGGTCTTTGCGACTGACATTTGCAATTGTCACTCGCTTACCCTTTAAAAGGGTCGAAATCTTCTATTGTCATTTGTTGACTTAATTTATCTTCTTTTAATTGATTGGCTATATATTCTTTTATTTTCTTTGTGTTCTTTCCAACAGTATCTACATAATATCCTCTACACCAAAACTCTCGATTTCTATATTGATATCTCATATTTGCCCACCTACTGTATATCATTATGCTGCTTTTTCCTTTCAAAAAACCCATTACGCTTGATACACTATATTTAGATGGTATTTCTACTAACATATGTATATGGTCTGGACATACTTCTGCTTCTATTATTGTTATTCCTTTCCACTCACATAGTTGTCTTAGTATCGTTCCTATTTCCAATCGTTTACTCTCATAGAATACTTTTCTTCTGTATTTTGGTGCAAATACTATGTGATACTTGCAATTCCATGTTGTATGTGCTAAACTTTGTATATCATTTATTTTGATATTTTTCATTTTAAATGTTCTCCTTCCTATAATTCTATTTGCTTCCTGTCAGTCGCAAATGTATTATATCGGAAGGAGTTTTATTTTACAATTATCGCTAAAGCTTTCACTG
>CALVYE010000056.1 GCA_944372025.1 uncultured Bacilli bacterium
CTGTACATAATATCATTACCAAAACCTACCATTATCTATTTATATTATACCACTATGTTATTTAGGCACTCAAAAAACACCCTTTAGGGTGTAGAATGAAATTTTTTTCATTCCTTTTTTGTTTGACAGTTTAAAATATAAATGTTAGAATATACTAGCTTACAAGGAGGACTGTCATATTAAAAGTATAGAAGAATTTAAAGAATATTTAAAAATTATTAATGAAAATAATAAAAAGAATATTAATGAAAAAAGATTATTTATGTTAGAAAATAAATACCGAATTGAACTTTTAGAATTTTATAAAATTTTTAACAGAAATATATTATTTTTAGACAGAAGTATAATAGATGGATGTTATAAAAATGATTTCAAAATAATTTATACATCTGAAACAAGAGGAATAATATACAACGAGCTTGAAGATAAACTTTGGCTGGAAGATATACCTGCCGAAACTAAAATACCAAGTGTATTCTCTATAAATCCTGCATATAGATATTTAATGAATTTAGGATTTTTTATTAATTTTGGAATAGGATTAACTGATAACCAAAAGAAATTTGGTATTTATTGTGAAAATTTTATAGAAACAATGAAATTAAAAGATAAACAAAAAACATTATATAGATAATAACTATTTGACAAAACACCTTATTTTGTGGTATAATTTTGGCACATTAAGAAAGAATATAAGGGGTTTTATATTTTTGGGGGTTGATAAAATGAAAAAATCTTATATTATTGAATATGTAGATGAAAATGAGTTTAGAAAAAGAGAAAGAGCATTAAAAAAATATAATATGCTTGCATTCAAAAAATTTGTTTTTGAATATTGTCCTAAACTTAAGGAAGGGAATTTCTTAGGGGAACTAGTTTCTACAAATAGTAGTTTAGGAACGAAAACTTATGAACTTAAACTTCCTACAGATTCAATGTTTGTTAAAGTTCATGGCGATATAATTTTACATTATACTGTTTATGAAAATGATGGAATAGTAATGTTTGACACAATTACTCCTGATGATATTTTAAGCGAAGGACACAGATCTGAACTTACAACATATAAAGGTGTAGTTGTATCAAAAGAACACTCAGAAAAAGATATGTTCAAAATAAATCTATTAAATATGATAAAATAGTGAACATTAATAATACTCACTATTTTTTTACGTCAAATTTTACAATAAATTCCAAATTTTGACAAATATTATTGATTAGAAAATAGATCTATTATATACTCTATTATAGAATAGTGGAGTGAAAATCTTATGAAAAAGTATTTTAAATTTATATCTTATATATTTGTTATATTAATGTCTATTTTTATTACTAAAAATGTTTATGCAGAAGATAAAGAATATTTTAGCCAAGACAAGAAATATGCAATAAAAATATCAAATGTATATTTGTATAGCGAAGCAAAAGAAAATGGCAAAAATTCTATTATTAAAGAAAATATTAGTTGGGAAGCCGAACCTAAAATTTCAGTTCAATCAAGAGATGGAATAATACATGGAATAACAATCAAACCTACATTAAAGTTAAATAATGAAGAAATTAGGAAACTTGCTTTAGAAAACAAAAAAGAAGATGGAACTTTTCAAGGGTATATAAAACTTGATTATTCCTTAAAGACAACTCCTGATATGAAAAGTGCTTTTATATTAAGCGATACACACAAAATATTACTTGGATTAACTATAGCTGCGATTTCAAACGGCGATGAAAATTTTAATTTGAATGATTTGGGTTATGATTCGAGTGTTTTAGAACAATTACCAAAACTTAAAAAATATAATATAAATAATCAATATACTGAAATGCTGGAAGGAAAATTATTCCAAGTGAGATTAGATAAAAATCAAAATCTTTTTATAGATACTTATAGTTTGTATGAAGAGAGTCAAGATGGAATCAACATTACAAGTAGAATAGCTCTATCAGAATTTATACAACTATCCAAAAATGATAGTGATGAATATAACTTTAATACTATTTTAAATGGTGATAATTCTTTTGTTTTTCTTAGTGAAAATGATGAAGACGGAATAGAAAGTGAAATTAAAAATGAAAAATATATTGAATATAATTTTTATGAATCCACAGAAATTAAAAACGATATTTTTAAAAATATTGGTTCTAAAGATGGTTTAATCTTTAACGTTAAAGATGAAAATGACAATCTTCTATATAGTTGGAAATTTTATAAAGAAGATGTAGTAAATACAAACATTAACTTAAATTTAGATATTTTAATAAATAAAAGTGACAAAAAAGACTTGATTGAGAACATATACAAAGGAATAGATGTAACTTACTTATCATTCAAGCACGATGGAGATTTTCCGGGAAGAGCAAGTATTAAAATAAAAATAAGTGATATATATTCTAATGGTGATGAACTTTATTTATATTATTTTAATGAAAATACAAATAAATTAGAATTGGTAAGTGAAAAAAATAAAGTAGAAGACGGTTATATTGAAATAGAAATAGATCACGCATCAGATTATATATTAACAAAAGATAAAATAGATGTTGATGCTGTATACCAAGATGTTAAAAATCCTCAAACAGGAGTTAATCATTTTATAACACCAATTTTTACATTATTAATAAGTGGAATATTGATTATTGTTTATGGTCATAAAAAAAATAAGTTTCCACAAATATAAAAAGTATGATTATACTTTTTATTTTTTATATATTATTAAGTAAATAGTCTAAAAGTGCACGAAAACACTTTATAAATTTATTAATAAATGATAAAATGATATTACAACAAAGTTTTAACTAGAAGTAAAAAAATAATAGAAAGGGATAATAGTACGGAAAGGGTAATGCTAATAATAATTAGTGGGATGGTGTAGTATGAGAGTAGTAGAACTATTAGCTCCAGCAGGCAACATGGAATGTCTTAAAGCTGCGGTTAATGCAGGAGCGGATGCAGTATATATTGGGGGTAAAAACTTTGGCGCAAGATCTTTAGCACAAAATTTTAGTGATGAAGAATTAAAGGAAGCAATAAAATATTGTCATTTATATGATGTAAAAGTACATATTACAATAAACACAATTATATATGATGATCAAATAGAAGAACTAATAAAATATATATCCTTTATAAATTCTTTAGGAGTCGATGCAGTAATAGTACAAGATTTAGGAGTAATAAACATAATACATCAAAGATTTAAAGATCTTGAAATTCATGCATCCACACAGATAAACACTCACAATAAAGAAACTATAGAATACTTAAAAAATTTGGGAGTAAAAAGGGTAGTATTTGGAAGAGAAACTTCAATTGAAGATATTAAAAATATCGATGTAGATATCGAAAAAGAAGTATTTATTCACGGTGCATTATGTGTTTCCTATTCAGGACAATGCCTATTTAGTGAAATAATAGGTGGAAGAAGTGGAAATAGAGGATTATGTGCAGGACCATGCAGATTAAGTTACAAACTTTTTAAAGAACATAATGGAAATTTTGAACAAATAAATACCAAAGGTGAGTATCTTTTAAGCACCAAAGACCTATGTACTATTGAACATCTAGATAAAATTTTAGAAAGCGGAGTAGACAGCTTAAAAATTGAAGGAAGAATGAAAAAAAGTGAATATGTATATTTAGTTGTTTCAATATATCGTAAAGCAATAGATAATTACTATAAATATAAAGAGACAAGAATTACTAAAGAAGACATAGAAAAACTTAAAATAGCTTTCAATAGAGATTTTACTAAGGGATTTATTTTAAATGAAAAAAGTTCTGATATAAATAATTCTTATAGACCAAATCATATGGGAATAGAAATAGGAAAAGTAATAGGAATTCAAAATCACAAAGTAAAAATTAAATTATCTAATGATCTTACTCAAGGAGATGGAATTAGGATTTTGAATAGTACCCATGATGATGTAGGATTTATAGTTAACAAAATATATAAAAATAATTTATACATCAGAAAAGGGCATAAAAACGATATAATAGAATTAGATGTAAAAGAAAATATTGATAGAGATTCAGTTATTATTAAAACAAGTTCGATAGAGTTAGAAAAAGAAATTGAATTTTTAATGAAAAAAGAAAAAAAAGTACCTATAAAAATGCATTTTACAGGTAGAATTGGTAAAAAATTAGAACTAATAGCAATGGATAATCGTAATAATATTGTTAAAACAATTTCTAACTTAGAAGCTTTTAAAGCAGAAAAATTACCCGTTACTAAACCTGATATTTATAACAAACTTTCAAGAACAAACCACACCCCATTCAGACTACAAGTTTTAGATATTTCATTAGACCATGATTTATTTATCCCTATAAAAGAAGTTAATGAAATTAAGAGGACAGCATTAGAACAACTGGAAAAATTAAGGATTCAAAACTATAAAACCTTAACTCCAGACACTCATAGTATGAATGTAAATGATAACTTTCCAAAACAAGAAAAAACTTTTATAAAATGTCTAGTAAAAACTGAAGAACAATTAAAAGCTTGTATAGATCAAAAAGTAGATTACATATATGTTGAAGAAGAACTATACAACAAATATAAAGATAAATATTCTAATTTAATACTTGTTTTACCAAGAATTAATAAAACATATAAAGAATATACTAATATACCTTTATTAATAAGAGAACTAGGATCTTTAGAAAAGTATAAAGATCAAAAAATTACAACGGATTATACCTTTAATATTACAAATAGTTATTCTATATATTTGTTAAATGATTTTAATGTAAATACAGTCACACTTTCAACAGAATTAAAAGACAAAAATTTAAATGAAATGTTGAAAAAATTTAAAAATCTTCCAAATTTAGAACTTATTATTTATGGAAATATAGAAGCTATGATTACAAAATACTGTATCTTAAATAAGCATATAAATGATAGTTTAAAACCATGTAATATATGTAAAAATAAAGATAAATATTATTTAGTCGATAGAAAAGATGAAAAATATAGAATTTTAACTGATAATATGTGTAACAATATTATAATGAGTTCAAAAAAAATAAATTTAATTGGAAAATTAAATTACTACAAAGAACTTGGAATAAAGAATTTTAGACTTCAATTCTTAGATGAAAGTTACGATGATGTTGTAAAAATTTTAAGTATTATATAAATTTCTATAAAACTCACATTATTATGTGGGTTTTATTTTATATATTAAACATTCCTAATAAAAAGAAATTAACTAAAAAACTTTACAAATTCACAAATTTTATGTATTATTATTTGGTATGTGAAAGTGAGTGTTTTATTATGGAAAAAATTATAAATGTCGCTGTTGTAGCTCACGTAGATGCAGGAAAATCAACTTTAGTAGATGCACTTTTAAGTCAAAGTGGAGTTTTTAGAGAAAACGAAGAAGTAGTAGATTGTGTAATGGATAGTAATGATATCGAACGTGAAAGAGGAATTACTATATATTCTAAAAACTGTGCGATAAAACATGGAGATGTAAAAATAAATATTGTTGATACTCCAGGACATGCTGATTTTTCTTCTGAAGTTGAAAGAGTTATTAAAACAGTAGATACTGTTATTTTAATAGTAGATGCAGCAGAAGGTCCTATGCCTCAAACAAGATTTGTCCTTAGTAAAGCTTTAGAAGCAGGATTAAAACCAATTTTATTTATAAATAAAATTGATAAAAAAGATGCGAGAAGTGATGAAGCTGTTAATATGACCTTTGATTTATTTGTTGAATTGGGTGCGAATGATGAGCAATTAGATTTTCCAATCCTTTATGGTATTGGAAAACAAGGCATCGCAAAACGTGAGTTAGATGATGATAGTAAAGATCTAACACCTTTATTTGAAGTTTTGATGGAACATGTCAAACCATATGAAGGAAATATAAATGATCCTTTACAAATGCAAATATCAAGTTTAGATTACGATGATTATATCGGTAGACTTGGAATTGGTAGAGTTACAAAAGGGGTAATAAAAGTAGGAGAAACAGTTGCAGTAACGCGTAAAGATGGATCGATTACTAATAATAGAATCTCAAAATTATTTGTAAATGAAGGATTAAATCGTGTAGAAAAAAAAGAAGCTTATTATGGAGATATTGTAACAGTTGCGGGAATTGACAATATTTTAATTGGTGAAACAATATGTGATAAAGATAATATCGATCCTTTACCAATGATAGAAATCGAACCACCAACACTATCTATGAACTTTTTTCCTAATTCTTCACCTTTTGCGGGACGTAGTGGTAAATATGTTACAACTCGTCATATAAAAGATAGATTAGAAAGAGAATTAGAAACAAATGTAGGACTTCAGGTTGAAGAACTTGAAGGAAACGAAGGTGGATATAAAGTTTCAGGTAGAGGAGAACTTCATTTATCTATTTTATTAGAAAATATGAGACGTGAAGGCTTTGAACTTGGTGTATCTAAACCAGAAGTTTTATATCAAGAAATAGATGGTAAAAAATGTGAACCATACGAAAAAGTTTTAATTAATCTTCCTGATGAATATAGTGGTACAATAATAAATGATTTAAACGAAAGAAAAGGACAATTACAATCTATGGAAAGTGATTCAGGATATACTAAATTAGTATTCTTAGTACCGACAAGAGGATTAATAGGTTATAGAAGCTCCTTTATAACAAATACCAAAGGTGAAGGAATAATGGTAAGAAGTTTCGATTCTTATATGCCTTATGCAGGACCAATTCAATCACGTAAAAATGGTGTTTTAGTTTCAATGGAAAATGGAAAAACAATGGCTTATTCTTTATTCAATTTAAGCGATAGAGGAACTATGATAGTAGACCCTGCTACCGAAGTTTATGAAGGTATGATTATTGGTATAAATAATCGTGATAATGATTTAAACGTAAATCCATGTAAAAACAAAAATTTAACTAATACACGTGCAAGCGGTTCAGATGAAGCTATAACATTAAATGATGCTAAAAAATTTACTTTAGAAGAAGCTTTAGAATTTATTGAAGAAGATGAATTAGTAGAAATTACTCCTGACGCTATTAGATTAAGAAAAAAAATTCTAAGTCAAAAAGATAGATATAAAAACTATAAAGTTGCATAAAATTATAATTAAAATATTAAAAATCTATAATAAAAATTTTCATTAAAAAGCTAAAATGTTAGCTTTTTAATTTTGCTTTTTTAAGCAAAAATTACCACTACAAGATTTAAGGGATTTTACGTAAAGTATGCATCACTAAAAGGTTGTTGAAAACATTTAGTTGACTCGGGGGGGGGGTATATTATATACTAAAAATGGATATATGTGGAAATAATTACCAACAAGATAAGACAAATAAATGTATTATAATGTAAGCATATGATGGAGGAGTAAAGATGCGCAAAAAAAGTAAAGCAAAATACAATAAAAATAAAAAAAGTAAAGTAAAGTACAATAAAAATAGAAAAAATAAAGTAAAATACAATAAAAATAAACTAATATTAATAATAGTAATAATAATGTTAGCACTAGCAGTAATAGCAGGAACAAGCTATGCACTATTCATTGCATCAAAATCATCAACAGTAGAGACAATGTATAAAACAGGAGATTTAGCAGTAACATTTACAGAAGAAAGTGGAAG
>CALVYE010000057.1 GCA_944372025.1 uncultured Bacilli bacterium
AAAAGAGTCAACATTTTGACTCACATATACAATTTATAATAATACTTTAAAATATAAGGTTTTAAAGTAGTTATATTGTTATTTCTTCTCTTATAACTTGCAACTGCTTTTTGACTACTACAACATCATTCGCACTAGCTATACTTACCCCCTTAAGTAAATCACTAACGCTCATTTTTTCACCGACTTTTAAAAATACTTGGCTTCCGCCCATACTTGATGCATTTTCGCTTACTGTAACCATCTCATCTAATTTCATACCACCCCCTTCAATGTATTCCATAACAATAAGCAAACTCATCATTTTTGTCATTGATGCTGGTGCATATTTTTCATTTATATTATTTTCATATAGTATTTCGCCTGTTGAAGCTTCCACAATTATTGATGCTTTCGCATTTTTAGCTAATTCCAATTCTGCCGCATTCACATTTATTGGTATTAGTAATAGACAAATTAAAAATAATAATAATTTTTTCATTCATAAGTCCCCCTATTAAAACTTATGTAAAAAGAATTTAATTATTATTATTTTTTTTGTTTCTTAAAATTATAATAAAATCTATTATGGATGGAATTATAAAGATAAAGTATATAATATACAATATTGTTCTGCCAACTTTTTCTACTTTAGAAAAATTATATAAAATAGTCTTCTCCTTGTTACTTTTCTTATATAGTATAATAAATACAATGAAAAATATTATATAAAAAAATATCACTAAATTTATTGAAGAATCATCATTTTGTGTAAATTCATTGTTATTATCATTTTTTAAGACATCATCAATAATCCTAATTTCTGATACGGGTTGCTCTACAATTTCTTCTTTTATTTTCTCTTTAGAAATTATATTCCCTTTTTCATCTGTAATAACCTTATAATAATTAACTTTTGTTCCGTTTTTTCCTTCTTGGAACTTTTTATTTTCACTTTCATTAACATATTGAGTATCAAACTTAATTACTTCTTCTTCAGTAACTTCTTTTTCATATTGACAACTACCATCACTTGCATTTGCAACAGAATTATAGTTTGTTGCACTTGAATCTGTACAGCCATATACACTATATGTACAGCTTCCATCATCTTTGTTTGCAGAAGAATTATAATTATTTGCTTTGCTGTCTGTACATCCATACACAACTGGTGGGGTACATTCGCAACTTGAACCTGTCCAACCATCGCTGCAAATAACTCTTCCGTATGATGCACAACCAGCTACACCGCCATGGCTTGAACAACAACCTTGTTTTGCATAAACATCATTTGTATTAAATATAATTAAAACTAAACCCAAAATAAATACTAATTTTCTCACAATTTTACACCTCAAAACAAAAAGAGCTAGAAAGATATAAAGTCTTTACTAGCCCTTTAATAAGTATATTATATCATAAAATGTCGAAATTTATCACTAATTAAATACATTTTTTAAAATACGTATTTCCTTTTTCAAATTTATTCTTTTTAAAATATATTTTTTAGGTATATTTATATATGCTTTTTTTCTTTTTTCTATTTCCTTATTTATAAACTCTTTAAATAATGTATCTTTTCTATTTTTAAGAATTGGTCCTACTAAAATATCGGTTTTATTATATTTTATTTTCTTCTTTGTTTTTTTAAATAATATAACTGTATATATAATCCCTTTTTCTTTTATTAAAACTTCATCTTCTATTTTATAACCTAATTTACTTATAAAACTTCTTAATTTTGGAATATCTCTATTTGATTGTATAACCATTTTTTTAGTATTAAATAATTTATTTTTACCTTCTCTTAAAATTTCAATTATTGTCATTCCACCCATACCTGCAATAACGAGTGTATTAAATTCATTGCCTTTAAATTTTTCAAGTCCTGATGAAAGAACGAGTGGAATTTTATCTACAAGATTATATTTTTGTAAATTTTTTAAAGCTTCTTTTAATGGCTTATCGTTTATATCAGAAGCAATTACATATTGTGTTTTATACAAATAAAGATATATATCTAAAAGTGCATGATCACATCCTATATCCACCACTTTATCATTAGAGTTAATAAAATCTCCAATAGTTCTAAGCCTATTGGAGATATTTAATTTATTGTTCATTCATGAAATCCTTTAGTTTTTTAGAACGTGATGGATGTCTCAATTTTCTCAAAGCTTTAGCTTCGATTTGTCTTATTCTTTCTCTTGTAACTCCAAAGATTTGTCCAACTTCTTCTAAAGTTCTACATGTTCCATCTATAAGTCCAAATCTTAATTTTAAAACTTGTTCTTCTCTATCAGTTAGAGTCATTAATACTGTAGATATTTCATCTTTTAAAATTTCATTAGTTGCATATTCTTCAGGACTCATACTTCTTTCATCAGGAATAAAATCCCCTAAATGTGAGTCTTCTTCTTCACCAATTGGGGTATCTAAACTTACAGGATCTTGTGAAATCTTCATTATCTCACGAACTTTTTCTACAGGTATTTTCATACGTTCAGCAATTTCTTCTTCGGTTGGTTCACGATTAAGTTCAAGAGTTAATTGTCTTTGATGTCTTGTCATTCTATTTATTGTTTCAACCATGTGTACAGGTACTCTTATTGTACGTGCTTGATCTGCAATCGCACGTGTAATAGCTTGTCTTATCCACCATGTTGCATAAGTACTAAATTTATATCCTTTAGAAGAATCAAATTTATCTACAGCTTTCATAAGTCCAATATTACCTTCTTGAATTAAATCTAAGAAAAGCATTCCACGTCCAACATATCTTTTAGCAATACTTACAACTAATCTAAGGTTAGATTCTGCTAATTTTCTTTTAGCATCTTCATCGCCTTCTACTACTCTATGTGATAATTCTAATTCTTCTTCCAAGGATAATAATGAAATCTTACCAATTTCTTTTAAGTACATTCTAACTGGATCATTAATGTTAACATCTTTAGTTAAAGCATCATCATCTAAAATTAAAGGACTACCATCTTCCTCTTCACCTTCAGTTTCAGAAACAACTTCGATATTATTATTAGTAAGAAGATTATATACTTCATCTAAAGAATCACTATCCATATCAAGACCTTTTAAAACCTCAGCAAGTTGTTCATAAGTAATTTTTCCTTCTTTTTTACCAATTGTTAAAAGTTCTTGTTTTCTTTCCTCAAACGTTTTGATTTCGTTCATTGTTTTCAACTCCCATTTTTAAACTCATTATTCTATTCGCAAGTTCTATCTTTTTTTCAAGATCTGTTTCACTTTTTAATAATGCATTTAATCTGTCCATTTCATTTTTTAAATTATATTCTTTCAAAACGGCTATACAATCAGGTATTTCCTCTTGAGAATATATATTCTTATCTTTAGAATTTAAAATTTCTCCCACTAAATTTACCAGTTCTGTTTTAGAATCTAAATAATTTAAAAAATCACTAATAGCTATTGTATCATATTTTTTAACAAAATACATTATTTCATGCGCTAAAAATCTACAAATTTTAGTTGGTAAGTATGGTAGCGAGTTCTCCAATTTGTAACTCATCTCTTTATCGGTTAATAAAAAATATAAAATTGTTTTTTCTGCTTTGTCATATTTATTTCCTACTACAGGTTTTACAACAATTTTTTTATTGGCTTTTTTAGGTTTAAATTCGGGCATATAAAAGTTTTGTTCTTCATCGGGCATTTCTGGAAAATTATTTAAAGTTTCATTCCTTAAATTTTCCATATCTCGATTTATTTCATTAAATAGTTTACTCATTAAGGTTTCGAAACTTATATTAATTTCTTCGCTAATTTTTTTTAAGGTTAATTCTCTTAAAATTTCATCATCTATACCTTTAATTTCAGTTATTATTTCATTTATATACTGAGTTAAATCTTCATTATTATTTAGATTTTTCCCTTCTTTATAATAGTTTAATTTAAAATCTAAGAAGCTTATACAATTGTTAAGTTTTTCATTAAATTTTTTAACTCCAAATTTAATTATATATTCATCGGGATCTAAATTTGACTCTAGTCTTACAACTTTTGGATTTATTCCAATATTCAATAATTCATTCCCACATGCAAAAGTCGCTTTATTTCCAGCTTTATCACCATCGAAACACAAAATAACATTGTGAGATAATTTTTTAACTAATTGTGCTTGTTCAGGGGTTAAGGCAGTTCCCATGGTTGCGACTACATTTTTAATTCCAACAGAATATGCACGAATTACATCCATAAACCCTTCCATAATTATTACACTGCCGCTGCTTCTTACTACGTTTTTCGCACGATGATAATTATACAAATTTAATCCTTTTTTAAATATTATTGTTTCTTTAGTATTAATATATTTAGCAGTATCTTCATTATTGTATATTCTTCCACTATATCCAATAATTTTACCTTCAGTATTCCATAAAGGAAACATTATACGATTAACAAACAAATCTTGATATCCATAATCATTTTTATTAGTAAGTCCAATATCTACTAAGTCTTGCTCTTTATATCCTTTTTGAATTAATAATTTAGTTAGACTTTTATCATAAGAAAGTGCGAGTCCAATCTTAAATTCTTTTATTATATCTTCATCGATACCTCTATTTTTTAAATATTCGCGAGCTTCATGACCAGAAGAGGTATTTAAATTGTTTTGATAAAATTTATTACTAAAATCATATATCTCATAAAGATGATCGTAATTATCTTTCTTTTTGTATGTTTCTTTAATATTTAGTGTGATACCTAGTTTGTTTGCTAAAATTTTTAAAGCTTCTAAATATGATACATTTTCATAATTCATTACAAAAGTAATTGCGTTACCTGTAGCCCCACATACAAAACATGTATAAATATTTTTTTCGGGTGAAACACTCATTGATGGTGAATGATCATCATGAAAAGGACAAAGTCCAAAATAATTTCTACCTTTTTTAGTAAGAGGTATGTAAGATGATATGATATCTACAATATTTGCTTTTTTCTTTATTTCTTCAATTATTTCATTAGATATCATAACATACCTCCTTTTCACACTTCAAACGTTGTATCATCTATAAATTTATAATTTGTTTTATATTTTAATTCTCTAACCAATCTAAATAAAGCATCATCTTTCATTTTAGCTTCTATCATAATATCAAAATCTCTATTTAAAAATTTAACATCTTCTATAAATTTTATAAACTCATCTGAATCTACATAATCATGATGACTTCTAAATTCTTTTTTAGTTTTATTTTTAGGAGATGAAAAATGGACTTTAGGAACAAGTTCGTCATTATTCCAAGTATTAAATATTTTTTCTACATAATTTTTTAAACATTCACCACTATTATTGCACATAAAATGATGATAATCAAGTACCATGGGTACATTTATTTTGGTACATAAATCTAAAACATCTATGATATTAAAAATTTTATCATCATTTTCAATAATCAACATTTTTTTGATTTCATCATCTAAAGTATTAAAGTTATTTATAAACCTTTTCATACTATTTTTCTTTCCAAATACACTACTTCCAACATGAAGAATCATTTTGGGATTTTTAATTTTAAAGGCTTTTAACATATTTTTATGAAATTTTAGTATACTAATACTAGAATTTACAATGTCAGATTTTGTACTATTTAATACGCAATATTGATCTGGATGAGTATCAACTCTTAGATTGTTATCATTTATAAGTTTACCAATTTTATTATAAAATTTATTATATTTTCTTATATATTCAAAATTTACTTTCTGATGTGTTGCGAGTGGAATTAAATTAGATGTCATTCTATAAAAATGTATATTATTTTTAATATTATACTTAATTATTTTTTCTAGATTTTCAAAGTTTGATATTATTTTCTTGTCTATGAGTTTCATTGCCAATTCACTATCTAACTTCATATAATGAGTATATGTAAGTGTATTAGATGCACTTATTCCATTTAGTGCTTTAGATATTGAAACATAACCTAAACGTACTCTCATATTAATCACCAATATTAGTATGAGAAAAAATAAATATATTAAAAGGAGTGTTTATGATGAATTTAAAAAAAATTATAATTATTTCGATATTTTCAATTTTTGCTCTCAGTTTTTTAGCACACAACATATATGAATGGTTTCCAAATAAATTTACAAGTATTTTCTTCCCTGTAAATGAAAGTATTTGGGAACATCAAAAAATGGCTTTTACAAGCATTATGTTTTTTGGAATAATTGAATATTTTCTTTTAAGAAAAACTAAATTTAATAACTTCCCTCTAGCTCTTGTCACAAGTACATTAGTAACTATAATACTAGTTATTTCAATTTTTACTCCTGTATATTACTTAATGGATAAAAAAGAAAATTTATTTTTGAGTCTTGCAATATATTTATTTGCGATAATAATAGGTCAAATAGTAAGTTACTTTATTTTAAAAAGTAAGAAAAATTATAAATTTATAAACATTATATCTTTAATCAGTATACCTTTAATTTTTACTATATTTGGTCTACTTACTTATTATCCACCTAATAACGATTTATTTTATGATAATACAGAACAAAAATATGGAATATATACTTATTATGAATAAAAAAACTGTTTTCACAGTTTTTTATTATGCAGCTTTATTTAATACTTTTTGTTTTGCTTTAGAATAGTATGCATAGATTTCTTTTAAATCAACCCAATCTTGGATGATCTCATCTCTTTTCAATCTATATTCGCCTCTTATAATTCTGTCTTTAGGTATATTTGAAACTTGTTCTCTTAATTTTTTTAACTCTTCTATCTTTTGTTTTGAGTTTTTTTCTTTATTAGGCTCTACTTTCGTTACTGAATCTTCTAGTGGTTCAACTTTGTCTTTATCAGTAATTGCCCTTTCTTCTTTAACTTCTTTATCATTCTTTCTTTTCTTAATAAAATTTATTATTTTATTCTTTTTATCTTTAATTTTTTCTATATATTTTTCTTTTTTACCCAGTTTTTTTTCTACATATTTAATATCAGATTCTACAGATTTATATTTTAAATATTTAATAAATTCATGTATAAATACACCAATTGTACCTATATTTACTACCAAAAACATTGGATTTAAAAAAATTAAAGGATATGAAGCTAACACTATTAACAATTTTACAAATAATTTTTTCTTGGAAAATTTGCCTTTAGCATTATCTAATTCTTCTTTTAAATCTTCTAATTGTGATATTAAATCTTTAACATCTTCTTTTTTCTTTTTAAACATATTATTTTCCCCCTTTAAAATCAAGAAGTATTATATCATATTTATCTAAATTGTCAAATTAAAAAGTATAAAAGATGTAGTAAACTAGATGTGGGAATAATTATAAAAACATAAAAAAAGAGAAAACACTCAAATTTAAAACTGTT
>CALVYE010000058.1 GCA_944372025.1 uncultured Bacilli bacterium
ATGACAGATACAGCAGGAAGACAACTAGAACCATATACCTTCACAATAACAAATGAAGGAGATTATAATGTAAGTTACACAATACAATTAACAGATGTAAGTACAGGATTAAAGAATGCGATAAAGTATCAAGTAAACGGCAGTACACCAAAACTATTGTCAAGTGGAAACACAATAGATGTAGGAACATTAATGCCAAAAGAGATAAGAAACTTTGAATTAAGATTATGGATAGATAACGATGCAACAGCAGAATATGCAAATAAGACATATGAAGGAACTATAAGCGTAAGTGGGCAAGCAGTATTAATACCATACTTTGTAGATAATAGTGGAGCAAATGAACCAGAATTAGCAGAAGGAATGATACCAGTAGTATATGATGGAACAAAAGATGTATGGATGGTAGCAGACACAGAAAAAGGGTGGTATAACTATGGAGACCAGATATGGGCGAATGCAGTAACAGTAAGTGATACATCACTTAGAAGTGTACCATCAGGAACAGAAATACCAATGGACTCAATAAACAGTATGTGGGTATGGATACCAAGATATAAATATAGGATACCAAGTGATATAGGAGCAGGAACACCAAATAATCCAATAACAGAACCACCAGAAATAGATGTAATATTTGAGAGTGGGACAAGCACAACAGGAGATAGTTTAGCGGATTGTCCGATAGATTCAACAACATGTTATTATACCCATCCAGCATTTAGAGATGGAAGTAATATATACAAAACAACAGCATATGACCAAGGAGGCTGGGATGAAGAGTTAGAAGGAATATGGGTAGGAAAGTTTGAAACAAGTGGAGATGCAACAACACCAACAATAAAACCTGATATAAGATCATTAAGAGGTCAAACAGTAAGTACCCAATTTGATACATCGTTGAAATTTGCTGGTGGAACAAGAAACACAAGTAATGGAACAGTAACATTCAGTGGAAACAGCACATATGGATTAACTTCTTCAACAGATACCCACATGATGAAGAATACGGAATGGGGAGCAGTAGCATACTTATTCCAAAGTAAATATGGGAAAATGGGTAATCCTAATTATGATGGAGTTAATAAAGAAATATATGCAAATAATAGTTCAGGATATTATACAGGAAGAAGTGGAGGAGGACCAGGAGGAAGCACACCAATAAATGAAACATATCCAGATCAAACAAGTACAACTCAATGGAGTACATATGGTTTTTATACATATAATGATTATTTACTAAGTTATAATACTGATACAAAAGGAGAAAAAGTACCTGGTAAAGGGACAGGAGCATCAACCACAGGAACAATATATGGAATCTATGATATAAGTGGAGGGACATATGAATATACAATGGGAAATTGGGCAGGAGAAGTAGGAAATTCAGGCTTTACAACAAGTAACTTTCCAGGAGGAAACAGTGGAAGTAAATATTATGATAAATATACAGGATCAAGTTCTAACGTCATAACATCAGAAAAATCAATCAAAGGGGATGCTACATATGAAACTAAAAAATGGTATACTGATGATTATTACTTCCTTTATGCTAGTTTTCCATGGTCTACTCGTGGTGGGAACTATCATACTACGAATCTTTCAGGAGCTTTCTGCTTTGCCTATAATACATCTGGAATTCCTGGTTTTCGTTCTATCTTAATTCCATAAAATCAAATTTCAATTAGAAAAGCACTTTAGTTTTAATTTACTAGAAGTGCTTTTTAACTTTAGTGAAATTGTCATTTTTATAACCACGTGCTTCTCTAATTAAAGTGTCCTTAATTTTACTATGAATTTCTACATTTCTTTTTATTACTTCATTTTTATTGTCATCATCCAAACTTAAGAACTCATTTATTTGATTGTAAGCAATTGTATCCATTTTATATAAATTTTGATTATTATGACTGGTCCATTCGTTTTTTACAAAACCTGTTATTATAAAAACAAAACTATCAAGAGTAACATATTGTATTCTTGTTTTGTAATCTTTCTTTTTTAAAATACAATTTTTAAGTTTACCATTACAATTATTATATTTACCATCTTTAGCAGGATTTTTAGTAATTATCCCTTGTTCTATTTTATTCAACATTCTAATAAAAGATGGATAATATTCTTTAGGTATAGAATTTGAATTAAGTATATCAGTTTCAAAATAAGGAATACCATTTAAATTATTTATATAAATTATATCTTTTTTAGATGCATCTATTTCTAATTCTTCATCATTATTTAATTCTAACCATTTATTATATCTCTCATTTATTTGAATCATAAGTTCATCTTTTTTAGGTATCAAATCTTCTATTTGAGAAGTTGATAATTTACTATCTAAAATAAAATCAATTACATTATCTATTTTATTTATTAGTTCATTTAATTCATATATTGTTACAAATATTTTATAATTTTCTAACGTTTTTTTATCTAAAGACACTTTAAAATTCTTATTACTTAGACAATTATATAAATAATTATATGATTGATTATCCAATCCTTCAATTAAATTTTTATTTTCGTATACAATTTTTCTTGTAATTTGTAAAAGCTCTTTATCATCATCGTTAAAAAATGTGTTTTTATCGAATTGATATTTTTCTTTTGCTTTTTCTAAAATAGGTTCTTCTTTAACTTCTATTTTTTTAGGAGTTTCTAATTTCGTTTTTTGTTGTAATTCTTTTTTGCTCTTTAATTCTTGTAAATAGTCCTTACGTTTATTTTCAATATATTCAATTATACCATCACATAAAGTATCAAATTTTCCCTTTTTAATTTTATCTATAAGATTTTTAATTTGTTCTTCATCTTTATAATATGTATCATTTATAATTGAAGATATTATTCCTTTTATATAGGATACTTCTTCAAAATTATAAAATTCTCCCTTTTTATTGTGCAGACTCTCAAGATAATCTTTACATCTTTTTACAATTTCTATAGTATTGCGACGATTTTTTGAAATAGCAAGTTTATATTTGCTAAGATTTAAAATATACTCATCTCTAGATGATGAACTTTCAATAATAGATATAACAATCTCATTAATTTGGTTATTATAAAAATTTCTCAAATTAGGACTATTAGGTTTTTGATTTTTAGCCATAATCAAATATTTGTCTAAAATTTTCTTATTACTTTCTATTTCTTCAAACAAGTCATTATATTTTTTTTCACCATTTTTCCATATTTCCAACTCTTTAATTAAGAGTTGTATAATAATACCTTTAAGAAATGCTTCTTGCATATTTTCACCCCTTTAATAAAGAAATATATTATACAAAATAAAATATAGCATGTCAAATGAATAAAAATTTAAATATCATTCCATAAAAATATTGAAAGGAGATTTTTATGGCACGTCATAAAGTAGAAATAAGTGGCGTGAATACAGCAAATATCAAAGTCTTATCTAGTAAAGAAATGGAAGAATTATTTATCAAACTTAAAAATGGAGATCCTTTCGCACGTAATGATTTAGTGCAAGGTAATCTAAAATTAGTTTTATCGATACTTAGAAAATTTTCAGGCAAAGTGGACAACCTCGATGATTTATTTCAAATAGGATGTGTAGGTTTATTAAAAGCTATAGATAATTTTGATTTATCTTATGGTGTAAAATTTTCTACATATTCTGTACCTATGATTTTAGGCGAAATCAAAAGATATATAAGAGATAACAATTCATTAAGAGTAAGTAGAAGTGTAAAGGATATTGCATATAAAACTTTAAAACTTAAAGATGAGCTTACAGTTAAAAACGGTAAAGAACCGACAATAAAAGAACTTGCTAAAGAACTAGAATTAACTGAATTTGAAATTATAAACTCTCTAGATGCATTAAAAGATCCTGTAAGTATGTTTGAGCCGATATATAATGATGGTGGTGATACTATTTATCTATATGACCAACTAGAAGATAAAAATACAAGTTCAAAAGATTGGGATTTACGTTTGGCTTTAGATAACGCAATGAAAGAATTAAAACCTAGAGAGAAAGATATCATAAATGAACGTTTTATTATTGGAAAAACTCAAATGGAAATTTCTGAAGAATTAGGAATAAGTCAAGCCCAAGTTTCTAGAATCGAAAAAAATGCTTTAGAAAAAATTAAAAAACTTATTATATAACTTCATTAAAAATCAATTGTGATATAATTTTATTATAGTATGGAGGAATAAAAGTGAATATTTTAGATTATGATATTTTATTAGAAAAATTAAATTCTATGAAAAATATAACTAAACAAAACAGTATAACTACACGTTTAGGATATAGTATACCTTATTATACATATGGTAAAGGTGAAAAACATATTATGTTTGTAGGCGGAACACATGGTTCAGAAATTATATCTGTAGATTTTGTTTTAAATCTCATGGATAAAATTTCTAATAAAAAAGATATCTTCAAAAATATAAATGAGAATGATTATACTTTTCATTTTATTCCCGTACAAAACCCCGAGGGTTTTATCGTTTCTACATCTGCGGTTAGAACTTTAATACCTAAAAATATGGAAATTGATAAAGTTCAAAAAATCTGCAAAGATTACTATTATAAATATCGTGAAGATGATATTAATTCAAAAGAAAATCCTGAAGATAAAAGTCTTAAACTTCATCAAAAAATGTTTATCAATGCTGATTACAATTGTATACCCAATAAACATAAGCTCTTAAAGGAGTCTATTAAAAGTTTATATAAAGTTGAAAATTTTCCAAAGGGAAGTTTAATATGTTTTAGAGCAAATGGAAGTGGGGTAGAATTAAACCGTAATACTATATATAACCCTGGTATTAATGATATAAAACAGAAAAAGATAACATATGCCAAAGATAGATACAACAATATAAGAAATGATATTCCTGGTCCAATTGGTGTCCCTTGTCTAGATGTCAATAATTTTGAATACGAACCTGAAAATAAATTTTTACTTAAACTTTTAGATAAATTACATAGTGAGAAAAAACTTTGCGGTTGTTTTCTCTTTCATAGTACTGGAGGAGAAATATATTTTGAACCTATATTTGAAGCATATAATTCTAAATTAGATAAAAGAAAGCAAAAAGATATTACCTTTTTAAATACATTAATCGCAAATAAATATAAAGAAAGTACAGATTATAAACTCGCACTAACTAAAGATGAAATTTTATGTTCTTTTGATGGATATTTAAGAGTAAATTACCCTGGAGTTATTTTAATAGAACTTTCAAAAATGGGAGGAAATCCTATCGCACCATACGGAGATATTGAGGGGAATTATTTAAAGACAATTGAAGAAAATTCAAAGGCTGTTTACAATGTAATTTTACTTTTAAAATCTTTAAAAGACAAAATCTCCAAAAAAATAAGTAATTAATGCTTATTTTTTTTATATATTTAAATAAGGAGGGATATTATGCGTTTATCAGAACTCCAAGAAAAAGATATTATAAATTTAAATGATGGAAGGAAACTAGGAAAAATAATAGATGTAACTGTTGATAACGGCAAAATTTACAATTTTATAATAGAACCCAAAAGAACTTTTTTCTCGTTCATAAGAAAAAGTGAAGAAATTTCAGTATGTTGGGATGACATATCAAAAATAGGAACAGATGTAATTTTAATAAATTCTAATAATTAATTCATAAAATCTCTTCATACATCATAAATTTAAATGAAGATGAAAGGAGAAAATTATGAAACAAGTTATTCCCTTTAAAAAGGATATTATTTTTAAAACTAAAATATCAGATATTACGAGCATTTCATTAGAACACACTTTATCTGTAGACCACGATAGCGTCTCTGGAGATTTTATTTTAAGTGGCGATTACAAGATGACTGAAGCAAGTGTTAATAAAGAAAACTTCTATTATAAATTGCCTTTTGATATTGCTTTAGACTCTAGATATGATACTTCAAAACTAAAAATTGAAATTGAAGACTTTTATTATGAAATTATTAATAGTGATGTTTTAAGAGTAAATATAGAAGTGTCTGTGGATGGACTAGAAGAAAAAGAAATAGAAAGTGATGAAAATATTTTAAACGAAGAAAAAAATGATAAAGAACCTACAATTCTAGATATAGATGATGATGCTTTTCAAAATTTAGAAGATAAAATTGATTCTTTACAAGAAGAATTAGTGAGAAATCATGAACACATAAATAATCTTGATAAACATATTTTTGAAGAAATAAATGACACCGAAAATGAAATTAAAATGCCTGAAGCCGAAATAATTGAAGAAGATAAAAATGATAAAGAAGAAATCATAGATGAACAACAAGAATATCAAACTCCAAAACCAATAGTAGGTCCTCCTATTATTGAAAAACCACAAAGCGAGGAAATGAATATGAAAGAAAATGAAGAAAAAATAAATATTAACACACAAGAAATAAAAAGTCTTTTCAGTAATTTAAACGAAGAAGAAACTTTCAGCACTTATCATGTATATATTATGAGAAGTGAAGACACCTTAGAAAGTGTTATGGCAAAATATAGTGTAACTAAAGACACTTTAGCAAAATACAATGATGTAGAAAATATCAAACTTGGTGATAAAATCATTATTCCTGCTTTAATTAATGACTAATTCAATAAATTCTATATTAAGCAAACATTCCTTAACACCTATCAAATATACTATTAAAAATAGTGTTACTATAGTTGATACTGATAAGGGATGTTTTGTTTTTAAAAAAAAGAAAGGCGATAACAGGAATAATGTAAATAATCTATATGATTATTTAAAATCTAGAAATTTTAATTTTTATCCTAAGCTTTTAGAAAATAATGATAGAGATGATTATGAAATTTTCGAATATATAAATGAAATAGATACTCCTAAAGAACAGAAAGCGCTAGACATTGTAAATATTGTAAGTTTGTTACACAACAAAACAACTTATTATAAAGAATCAACTGAAGATACTTATAAAGAAATTTATGAAAAGATAAAAAAAGAATTAGATTACTTATATAATTATCATACTGATTTAATCACTATTGCAGAACATAGTATATATATGAGTCCTAAAGAATATTTATTTGCACGTAATATATCTAAAATATATTCATGTTTAATGTTCTGTAATAATGAATTAGATAAATGGTTAGAACTAACTCAAAATAAAAACAAACAAAGAGTAGTAACACTTCATAATAATTTAGAATTAAGCCATCTTTTAAGAAATGATACTCCATATTTAATTAGTTGGGAAAATTCTAAAAAAGATATTCCAATTTATGACTTTTATAAATTTTATCAAAATCATTATTTAGAATTAGACTTTGTAGAACTTTTTAAAACTTATAATGATAAATATCCTTTACTTGA
>CALVYE010000059.1 GCA_944372025.1 uncultured Bacilli bacterium
GTTTTATTGTTGGAGTTGTTGCACTTCCACTTGTTTCAAACTTTCCTACCCATATTCCTTCTAACTCTTCGTCCCATCCCCCTTGGTCATAATTTGTTGATTTTTTATTTATTATTCCATTCCTAAATGCTGGATGTGTATAGTAACATGTTGTTGCATCTATTGGGCAATTTGTTAAACTTTCTCCTGTTGTTTCTGTTCCATTTTCAAATACTACATCTATTTCTGGTGGACTTGTTACCGCACTACTACTTCCTATATTATTTGATATTTTATATTTATATCTCGGTATCCATACCCACATACTGTTTATATCTTCCATTGGTATCTCTGTTCCCGCTTTTGCTGTTCTATATGTTGAGGAACTTGTCGTTACTGCATTCGCCCACATTTGCTTATCATAGTTGTACCATTCACTTGATTTATCTGCTACTTTCCAATTCCCACTTTCTTCATCATATACTACGGGTATCATTCCTTCTGCTAATTTTGGTGGATTAGCCCCACTTTTATCTGTTATATTTATTCGGTCTGCATCTACAGTTATGTCCATTTTACCATTATCATCAATTTTTATAGTTACACTACCTGTATATGTTGTATCTGATAAATACCCTTCTTCTACTAAAGTATTTATTGGTATTGTAAGTCCATCTGGACTTTTTAATTCATTTTTTAAAATTGCATAATTTTCATTTACATATAATTCCGCTGCTTTTCTTATCATTCCTTTATCAACTTCTGCTACATCTGTTTTACTTCTATTTAATACATTTGTTACCGTAAATGCTGCCATTCCTAATACTATCCCTAATATCGCTATTACCGCTAATAATTCTATTAGTGTAAACCCTTTTTTATTTCTCATTTCTATACCTCATTCCTTAATATCTTCTAATTTAACACTTACCAATTTACTTATACCATATTCTTGCATTGTTATTCCATATAAATAATTAACATATTCCATAGTTTTCTTTTTATGAGTTATAACTATAAATTGTGTTTTATCTTCTAAAGTTTTTAAATATTCACCAAATAACTCTACATTTGCTTCATCAAGTGCAGCTTCAACTTCATCTAATATTGAAAATGGCACAGTTTTAACTTTTAAAATTGCAAATAATAGACTAATTGCTGTTAAAGTTTTTTCACCACCAGATAATAGTGAAATATGAGATAATTTTTTTCCAGGTGGAGATGCAACTATATCTATTCCTGTTTCTAAAATGTTATTTGGTTCTGTAAGATGTAATTCAGCTTTCCCTCCCCCAAATAAAGATTTAAATACTTCCGCAAATTCTACTTGTATTTTAGAAAAAGTATCCATGAATTTTTCTTTCATTACATCGTCCATTTCATTTATTATTTCAAGCAAGGTATTTTCAGCTTTGTATAAATCTTGTTTTTGATTAGTTAAAAATTCAAATCTTTCATTTATTCTATCGAACTCTTCTATTGCTCCTATATTTACTACTCCTAAATTTTTAATTGAAGTTTTTAAAGAGTTTACTTTAAGTCTTGCTTCATTTTCATCTATTTCGAGTCTATAATTTTCTTTGGCTTTTTCAAAAGTCATAGAATACTCTTCATTAAGTATACTAAGAAGATTATCAAGTTTAACATCTGATTTATTTACACTTATTTCTAATTCTTTAAGTTCTTTTTCTAATTTAGATATTGAACTATTATTTCTTTTTATAGAGTCTTCCATTTCAAGAATTAAATTATTAAGAACAACTTTTTTATTACTTAAATATTCCTGCTTTTTAATTAGCTCATCTCTTTTTCCAACTTCTTTATAATATTCATCCATTATTTTTTGATGTTCAATATCTACATCATTATCAAAAGAGTTAAGTTCATTATCAAGACTTTCTTTTCGAGATATAAATTCTTTTAAATTATTCTCTTTATTTTTCACAATTTCTTCAATTTCAATTTTTTCTTTAGTTAGATTATAATTTTTTTCTTCATTTTCTTTAAAATAATAATCGAGCTCATTTATTTTTTCTTCTACATTTTTAATCTCTTCGATTGTTTTATATAATTTACGATTCAAATTATCCAATTCATATCTTTGAGTAATTATATTACTTTTAGTATTTTTGAATTTTCCACCAGTAATTGAACCTCCAACATGAATTAATTCTCCATCTAAAGTTACAATTTTATATTTATGTTCAATTAATCTGCTTATATTGTTAGCATCATCAATATTACGTGCAATTATGACATTGCCTAATTGATTTAAAATTACATTTGTATACTTTTTATCATATTGAACAAGATTTGAAGCAATATCTATAAAACCTTGAGTGTTATATAAAATATTGAAAGTTTCAGAATCTATACTTCTAGGCTTAATAACTTCTATTGGATAGAACGTTGCTTTACCAAGTTCATTATTTTTAAGATATCTTATAGCATCTTTAGCATTATTACTTGTCTCCGTAATTATATATTCTTTCGCACCACCTAAAGCTATATCTATAGCCTTCATATAGCTTTCTTCCATCTCTATAACTTTTCCTATTACGCCATGGATGCCATCTAGACTAGGATTATTTAAAATACTTTTTACACCATAAGATAAAGTACTATCATTTTCAATTGCTTGTTCTAATATATCAATCTTATATTTTAATTCTGTTTCATACCTATTTTTATTATTTAAATCACTTATACATATATTCTTTTCTTGTTTTAATTTATTAATGTTAAGATTATTATGATTTATATTATCAATAATAAAATCAAGTTTTGATTTATTTATTTCAAGTTCATTATTTATAGAATTTATCTCATTTTGAACTTTTAGTTTTTCTTCTTGAAGATTTAAAATACGATTTTGAATTTCATCGTTATCTTTCTTATTTTTACCACGTTCTATAATAAGATTTTTTTCTCCATTAAGTTTTTCTACTTGACTACTTACCTTTATTAATTCTTGATTTGTATTATAGATTTCTTCATCAAGTTTATTAAGTTCCAATTTCTTATCAATCAAAGTTGCATCTTCAGTATTAGTATGAGTGTTTATATTGTTTATTTCTTCATTTAATATGTCAATTCTTTTTTTATTATCTTGATATTCATAATTTATTTTATCAATATCATGGGTAATAAGAGCAATTTCAATATTTTCAAGTTGTTTTTTATTACTTAAATATTCTAAAGCTTTTTGCTTTTGTTCTCTTAAAGGTTCTACTTGAGATTCTAGTTCACTAATTATATCATTTACTCTAGATAAATTTTCATGAGTTCTTTCTAATTTTTTAATAGCTTCTTCTTTTCTTTTCTTATATTTTAATACTCCCGCTGCACTTTCAAAAATTACTCTTCTATCTTCAGGTTTATTACTTAAAATTTCTTGAACTTGACCTTGTCCTATTATATTAAAAGAATCTTTTTCTATGCCACTATCTAGAAGTAAATCGTTTATATCCTTAAGTCTACACTTAGCATTATTTATAAAATATTCATTTTCTCCATCTCTATATAAAACTCTTTTTATAGAAACCTCAGAAAAATCTATAGGTAAATGTCTATCTACATTATCAAATACTAAGGTTACAGATGCGTAATTAGCTCCTTTTCTTTTAGTTGTTCCCGAAAAAATTATGTCACTCATCGCACCTTCACCACGTAAACTTTTTACAGATTGTTCTCCAAGAACCCATCTTACCGCATCTACGATATTACTTTTACCTGAGCCATTTGGACCAACTATTCCTGTAATCCCTTTGGATAAATCTATATTAATTTCATTTGCAAAAGATTTGAAACCTATCGCTCTAATTTTTTTTAAATACATGTCCTCACATCCTAAGTCTTACTAGATAATTATACAATAAAAGATAAAAATATAAAAGACAATTATTTCACGAATTGTCTTTTATATATTGAATTTTATTTAATTGTTGGTAACTTTTTTTGAAAGTGCTTCTTTAGCTGCTAATTGTTCTGCTTCTTTTTTTGAACCTGCCTTAGCCCTACCATAAACGATTCCTTCAACTTTAGCTACAACTTCAAAACTTTTATTATGTGCTGGTCCATTTTCGCCTATTACTTCGTAAGTAACTGATTTTTTATTTGTTTGTACCATTTCTTGAAGCTCAGATTTATAATCTCTTAAAAACTCATTATTTTCATGGTTTTTTATATGTGGTAAAACAATTTTATCTATAAATTGCTTAGCTTGTTCATACCCTAAATCTAAATAAATCGCTCCTATAACGGCTTCAAAGACATCAGCCATTATTACTTTTCTAGATTGCCCTCCCGCTTTTTGTTCTCCGTGTCCAACTTTTATATATTTATTTAATTCAATTTCCTTTGCATATTCATAAAGTGCATTTTCACATACATAGCTTGCTCTTAATTTAGTCATTTCTCCTTCTTTATAGTTCGTATTTTTATATAAATAATCAGTTATAACAAGTTCAAGTATAGCATCACCTAAAAATTCTAATCTTTCATAACTATAACTTAAATTATTTTCATTTGAATATGATGTATGTGTAAAAGCTATATTATAGTTTTCTATATTTTTAGGAACTAATCCTAAACGTTTTAAAAAGTTCATGTCAATCACCTAGCATAATTATATATTAAAAAAATTTTTTTATCAAATCATGTTTCAAAATGATGAAAAAAATAGTAAAATATAAATACGGTGGTTTAATGAAGAAATTTATTATTGGTTGTATAAAATTATATCAAGCTATTCCTGGACCATGGCATGCATCTTGTAGACATATTCCTACTTGTTCTAATTATGGAATTGAAGCAATTAATAAACATGGTTGTATTAAAGGAAGTTTTTTGACAATCAAAAGGATTATAAAATGTAATCCATGGGGGACTAGTGGATATGATCCAGTTCCTGAAAAGAGGAGGAAATTATGAGAAAAAAATTATTGGGAATCTTATTTATTTTTTGTTTTATGTTAACAGGATGTTTTAAATCAGACACAATGGAAGGCATTAAAATTAAAACAACTGTCTATCCGATAGAATATATAACAAATTATCTATACGAAGAGAATTCAAACTCTATTGGAAGTATATATCCAGATGGAATAACCCTATCTAAATATAAACTTACTAATAAACAGATAGAAGATTTTAGCAATAACGATTTATTTATATATAATGGTGCAAGTAATGAACCTGATTATGCAATTGAACTCTTAAATATAAATAAAGGTATTAAAATAATAGATGCTGCACAAGGCATGGAATATACTTATGGTGTTGAAGAACTTTGGCTTAACCCGTTTAATTTTCTAATGCTTGCCCAAAATATTAAAAATGGTTTTGCCGATTATATTAAAGACCCATATTTAAACGAAGAAATAAGTAAAAGATATGATGAATTAAATTTAGAAATATCCGAATTAGATGTTGAGTTAAAAGAAGCATCTGAACATGCAGTTGAAAAAACAGTTGTAGTGTCTAATGATGTATTCAAATTCTTGGAAAAATATGATATAGAAGTTATTTCATTACAAGAAAACGAAAATTTAAATAATAAAATAATTTCTGATGTTAAGAAATTAATAAAAAATGGAACAATTGAATATATCTTTGTGAAAAATGACGAAGAAATTAATGATACTATCAATAAAATAGCAGATGAAACTGGAGTAACAATTGTTCCCTTACATTCTTTATCTATAATTTCTGAACAAGAAAGAAATGAAAATTATGATTATCAAACTATCATGAAAGATAACATCGAAAAAATAAGAAAGGAACTTTATAAATAGGTTCCTTTTTTAGTATGAATTAAATAAATTAAAATTTTAAAGTATTATACTGTTTTATGGAATTAGGACAGTACGAAATCCATTAGCATAGTAAGATACCCCATAATGGAAGTAAGAAGAAAAAATTCCTACCTTATACATGTTATTAAAACTTCCACGAGCAGACCATGGTACACTAATATAAGGGAAATAAGCACTATCAGAATACCAATTCATTACTTCATAAGTTGCATCTCCTTTAATTGATTTTAATATTGTAATTACATCTGAACTTGTTCCTGTATATTTTTCATAATATTTACTTCCATTACTTCCTCCTGGGAAATTACTTGTTGTAAAGCCTGATTCTCCTACTTCTCCTGCCCAGTTTCCCATTGTATATTCATATAATCCACCACTCATATCATAAATTCCATATATTGTTCCTGTGGTACTTGCTCCTACACCTTTTCCTGATTCTTTGCTCCCTGTACATGTTGAACTACTACAACTTTTATTATTATATGTGTAATTACCATATGATGTATAACTTATACTAGGATTTCCCCCACTTCTTCCTGTAATATACTGTGAATTATTAATATAAATTTCTTTATTAGTACCACTATAATTAGGATTACCCATCTTTCCATATTTACTTTGTGATAGGTACGCTACTGCTCCCCATTCTGTATTCTTCATCATATGTGTGTCTGTTGTTGATGTTAGTCCATATGTACTGTTCCCTGCAAATGTTACTTCTCCATTACTTGTATTTCGTGTCCCTCCTGCAAATTTTAAGGATGTATCAAATTCTGTACTTACACTTTGATATCTTAATGATTTTATATCTGGTTTTATTTTTGGTGTTACATTTTTACAGTTTGCTTCACTTGGACTACTACTACATGTATCTCCTTCTGTTCCTGTCTCAAACTTACCTACCCATATTCCTTCTAACTCTTTATCCCAACCTCCTTGGTCATAATTTGTTGACTTTTTATTAATTGTTCCATTCCTAAATGCTGGATGGGTATAATAACAATCTGTTGCATCTATTGGACAGTCTGCTAAACTTTCTCCTGTTGTGTTTGTTCCACTTTCAAACACTACATCTATCTCTGGTGGTTCTGTTATTGGATTTTCTTCAGTTCCTGTTCCTATATCACTTGGTATTCTATATTTATATCTTGGTATCCACACCCACATACTATTTATGTCTTCTATTGGTATCTCTGTTCCTGCTTCTGCGGTTCTATAACTTGCATCACTTACTGTTACTGCATTCGCCCATACTTGGTCTCCATAGTTATACCACCCTTTTTCTGTGTCTGCTACCATCCATACATCTTTCGTTCCATCATATACTACCGGTATCATTCCTTCTGCTAATACCGGTGCATTTGCTCCACTATTATCTACAAAGTATGGTATTAATACTGCTTGCCCACTTACGCTTATAGTTCCCTCATATGTCTTATTTGCATATTCTGCTGTTGCATCATTATCTATCCATAATCTTAATTCAAAGTTTCTTATCTCTTTTGGCATTAATGTTCCTACATCTATTGTGTTTCCACT
>CALVYE010000060.1 GCA_944372025.1 uncultured Bacilli bacterium
AGGAAGTTCAGGATTTACAACAAGTAACTTTCCAGGAGGAAGTAGTGGAAGTAAATATTATGAAAAGTATACAGGCACAAGTTCAAGTAGTATAACATCAGACAAAGCAATTAAAGGAGATACATCATATGAAACCATGAGATGGTATTCCGATTACGCTTACTTCCCTTATGCTAGTAATCCGTGGTCTGGTCGTGGTGGTGGCTATGGCACTACATCCTATGCGGGTGTCTTTTATTCCAACTACAATAGTGGTACGTCTGATTCCAGCAACGGGTTTCGCGTGGCTTTAATCCCATAAAGGATAAAAGCCTTTATGGAATACCCTCATACCCTCAATATACAGGAAAAAGAGGAAGAAAATAAAATACAAAGAAGAGTAGTTTCAAAAGATGGAGAACAATAATGTCGAGGTAAAGCTAATGCTTTACCTCGAATACTTAGATTTAGAATTAGAGGTAGCATAAATGAACACTTTAAATTTTATAGTAGATAAAGATTGTACATTATTAGAATATTTACTTTTAAACATTTCAAACAAGTCTAAAAATAATATTAAAGCTTTGCTTAGTATTGGTAATGTATCTGTTAACAATATTGTAATTATCAAACATAATTATAAATTAAAAAAGAATGATAAAGTAACGGTATTTACAAAATATATTAAATCAGATTTTAGTATTAATATTATTTATGAAGATAAAGATATAATAGTAATAGATAAACCATCAAAGTTACTTTCAATCGCAACTTCCAAAGAAAAAAATCTTACAGCATATAAACTAGTTATGGAATATTTAAAAAAACAAAATAAAAATAATAAAATATTTATTATTCATAGATTGGATAGAGACACTTCAGGTGTCTTAATGTTTGCTAAGCGTGAAAAAATTAAAAAATTGTATCAAGAAAATTGGAACAATTTAGTTAAAAAAAGAGGATATATAGGAATTGTAGAAGGAAGTTTAAAAAATAAAGAAGGAACTATAAAAACTTTTTTAAAAGAAAATAAAGATGGAAAAGTTTTTTCCACGCCAAATCAAAAAGAAGGTAAACTAGCTATTACTGAATATAAACTTTTAAAGCAAAATAAAAAATTTTCACTTTTAAAAATAGATATAAAGACAGGAAGAAAAAATCAAATAAGAGTACATATGAGTGAACAAAATAATCCAATATTAGGTGATAAAAAGTATGGATCAGTCCATAATGATTTAAAAAGAATGGCTTTACATGCCTATATATTAATTATTCAAAACCCTATGAATAATAAAATTATGAATTTTGTAGCACCCATACCCAATGATTTTTTTACTTTATTTAAAAAATAGAATTTTATATTGCTTGACATACTGCTTAAACAAAAGATAAAATTATATTGGTGATATAAAAATGAAAGATAGTATAAAAATAATTGTCGATAAATTAACGAAAGAGAATAAAACAATTTCTTTAATGGAATCATGTACAGGCGGTGGAGTTACTAATGCAATAACCAATATAGAAGGAGCAAGTGAAATATTAAAATTTAGTGCAGTAACTTATTCCAATGAGTTTAAAATAAAATTTGGTGTCAAGGAAGAGACTATAAATAAATATTCAGTATATAGTATTAAAGTTGCAATGGAAATGAGTAAAAAAATATGTGAATATGCAAACTCAGATTATGGTGTAGGAATTACTGGAAAATTAAATAGAGTGGATAAAAATAATGTTTATGGGAAAGATAATATTGTTTTTATAAGTATATATGATAAAAACAAAGATAAATATACTACTGCGAGTATGGAAGTTAATGAAGAAAATAGAGTTTTAAACAAAGATGTAATTATAGACGAAGTAGCTTATTTATTAATGCAAATAATTATATAAGAAGAGAGGATGATTAAGATGAAATTAAATGGAAAAGTAGCAGTTGTTACAGGTGGAGCAATGGGTAATGGTTTAGGAATTGTTGAAGTATTTTTAAAATATGGAGCTAAAGTTATAATTTTAGACTATAGTAATGAATTAGAAAATACGATTAGAAAACTTAAAAGTTTAGATAATGATGTAGAAGGATATCTAGTTGATATAAGAGATAATACAAAAGTTACAGATGTATTAAATGAAGTGGGAAAAAAATATGGTCAAATTGATATTCTAATTAATAATGCTGGAGTTTGCAAACTTGATACCTTTGAAAATATGAGTGATGAACTTAGAGATTTTCACTTTGATATAAACATTAAAGGAACATGGAATGTTACTAAAGCTGTACTTCCATATATGAAAAAAAATAATAAAGGATCAATTGTTAATTTGTCTAGTGTTACAGGTCCAATGGTTGCGGATAGTGGTGAAGTAGCATATGCAACTACTAAAGCAGCACTTATTGGATTTACTAAAGCACTTGCTATGGAATTAGTAAATAATAATATAAGAGTTAATGCAATAATGCCTGGTTACATAATGACTCCAATGGTAGAAGGAATGGCAAAAGAAACTGATGCTTCTAATCCAGATAATGTAGTAAAGGGAATAGCTTTGGGTATTCCTATGAAAAGACTTGGAACTATTGAAGAATTAGGAGAGCTTGCAGCTTTCTTAGCTAGTGATGAATCAAGTTATATAACAGGACAAGGAATCGTTATAGATGGAGGATCAACTTTGCCTGAAACTATGACTATGGGTGTTTAAATGTGAAAAACAAAGTATCAAAAGTTGTACATGAACTTTCTCCAGTATATAATAGTGAATCTAAAATATTAATCTTAGGTTCAATTCCATCTCCAAAATCAAGAGAAAATGGTTTTTACTATGGACATCCTCAAAATAAGTTTTGGAAAGTATTATCAAAGATTTTTGATATTGAAATTCCAGATAGTAATGAATTTAAAAAACAGTTTTTATTAAAGCGAAAAATTGCACTTTGGGATGTCATAAGTTCATGTGAAATTATTGGGGCTTCAGATACAAGTATAAAAAATGTAAAAGTTAACAATATAAATGAAATTATTAAAAATTCAAAAATAGATACAATTTTTACTACTGGAAAGAAAGCTTATAATTTATATATGAAGTATTGCTATTCTATAACTAATATAAAGCCTATATACTTACCATCTACGAGTCCTGCAAATTGTGCGAATTATACTTTTGATGATTTAGTTAAAGAATATAAAGCTATTTTAAAATTTCTATAATTATATTAAACGTTTGATTACTATAATCAAATGTTTTTAAATGTAGAATTTATATTTCAAATAAATACTACTTTAAAAATATATAACATATAAATTAATAGGTGAGTTTATATGTTAAATATTAAAACAAATTCTAAAGAAGTTATAAAAGGTGATATGTTTATCGCTATTAAAGGTCTTACACATGATGGACATGATTATATAGAAGAAGCTATAGAAAACGGTGCAGAAACTATAGTATGTGAAAAGGGAAATTACAATGTCAATACTATTATGGTAAGTGATACGACAAAATTTTTAAAAGAATATTTATATACTAAATATTATAATAAGATTAAAAATATTAAATTAATTGGTATAACTGGAACAAATGGAAAAACTACAAGTTGTTATTTACTTTATCAGGCATTAAATACCTTTAAACATAAGACAGCATATATAGGAACAATTGGGTTTTATATAGATAACAAAATAAAAGATTTAGAAAGAACTACCCCTGAACTTATAGATATATATGATATGTTATTACAATGTTATGAAAACAATGTAGAATATGTTGTAATGGAAACAAGTAGTCATGCTTTAGAACTTGGAAGATTAGATACTTTAACTTTTGATTTTGCAATCTTTACTAATTTAACAAGAGATCATTTAGATTTTCATAAAACTTTTGACAATTATGCAAAAGCAAAACATAAACTCTTTACTAAAATTAATAATAATGGATATTCCATAATAAATATAGATGATGAACATTATAAAAAGATTGAAAGTGAAAATAATAATAATAACATATATTATGGATTTAATTCTAAAAATTATAAAATTACCAAATTTAAATTCAAAAACTTTAAAACAATATTTGAAGTGTCAATTAACAATAAAAAATATGAATTTATTACAAATTTAATTGGAAAATATAACATTTATAACTTAATGAGTGTTATAATAGTCTTACATAAATTGGATTATTCCATTAGTACAATTCAAGATGTAGTAAAAAATTTAGAACACCCACCAGGAAGAATGGATACTATATATTATAATAATTCACTAATAGTTGTTGATTATGCTCATACTCCCGATGCAATTTTTAATGTTATAAGCTCGGTAAAAGAATATACAAAAGGAAAAATTTATAGTATAATTGGTTGCGGTGGCAATAGAGATAAAACTAAAAGAAAACTTATGACATTTTATGCTACTATACTTTCAGATAATGTTATTATTACATCAGATAATCCAAGATTTGAGGATATAAATAATATTGTTAGTGATATGACTTCTAATCTTGTTAAGACTAATTATGAGGTTATAACTGATAGAAAAGAAGCAATTATTAAAGGTATCGGATATTTAAAAAAAGATGATGTATTACTTATTTTAGGAAAAGGTCATGAAACTTATCAAGTTATTGGAGATAAAAAATATCACCATGATGATAAAGAATGCGTACTAGAATATATAGATAGGGTGATTTAAAATGCTATTACTAACTAAAACAGTATTATCGGTAATGTTAGGATTTTTATTAGCAACTTTTTTAGGACTTATATTAATTCCATTGTTAAAAAAAATGAATGTTAAACAAAGATTAAGTATATATATGGAAGAAGCTCATAGAAAAAAAAGTGGGACTCCTACTATGGGTGGATTAATATTTATTATTCCTACTTTCTTAACAACCATAATTTTAACTTTAATGGGGAAAATTGAAATGACAACTAATTTATTAATTATTTTATTTGTCATGGTTGGTTATTCTATAATCGGTTTTTTAGACGACTATTTGATTATTAAAAGAAAAAATAATAAGGGGCTTACGGAAACTCAGAAATTGTTTGGTCAACTTGTTATGGCAATTATTTTCTTTTTTATCTTTATGAAAACTGGCGGAGAAACCTCTTTAGTAATTTCAACTTTAGGAATAAACATTCAAATGGGTTGGCTTTATGGGTTATTTATTCTATTTGTATTGATTGCAGGAAGCAACGCGGTTAATATAACAGATGGATTAGATGGACTTGCAGGAGGTTTATCTGCTATTGCAGGTATAGCTTTTGGATTGGTATCCTTTAGTGCAGGATATGAAGATATTGGTATTTTCTGTTTTATATTATGTGGTGCATTGTTAGGATTCTTAGTATTTAATGTCCACCCCGCAAAAGTATTTATGGGAGATACTGGTTCTTTAGCATTAGGTGCAGTATTAGTTTCAATTGCTATACTTATTCGTAGAGAACTTACATTAGTAATAGTTATGGGAGTATTTATTATTGAAACTTTATCCGTAATTTTACAAGTTATATGGTTATACTTATTTAAAAAGAGATTATTTTTAATGACTCCACTTCATCATCATTTTGAAAAGTTAGGTTGGAGTGAAGTGGATATTGTAAAATTATTCTGGGTATTTGGATTTATTTTTAGTATGGCAGGAATCTTCTTTGGAGTTTGGTTATAAATGTGAATCACTTTATAGTGGTTCTTTTTTTTGCGTTTTTTAATAAACTTTATATAGAGGGGATACTTATGAAGCTAAAAAAAATAAATTTTGATTTAATTTTATTTTTTGCAATAATTGTAATATCTTTATTTGGAGTTTTAATGATATATTCATCATCTAGTATTTGGGCAGAATATAAATTTGGTGATTCTTTTAAATATCTTAAAAATCAAAGTTTATTTTTAATAATAGGCATAGTACTAATGATTACGGTATCTAAAATTGATTATAAAAAATATAAAAGCAAAGCTAATTTAATTTTAGGAATTTGTTTCGTTCTTTTAGTACTTGTTTTGATTCCAGGAATTGGTAGTGTTAGAAATGGATCTAGAAGTTGGTTTGGGATTGGCCCTTTTGGAATTCAACCAAGTGAATTTATGAAACTTGCTCTTATTATATTTACAGCTAAATATTTAGAAAAAAATGCTAAGCTGGTTACTGATGTTAAAAAGGGAGTCTTTCCAATATTAGGAATAACGCTTCTTGCATTTGGTATTATAATGTTACAACCTGATTTTGGAACTGGTACAATAATAGTAATGACTATAGTTTGTATGTTGTTCGTAAGCGGTGTTAAGATGAATTTTTTTATGAAAATTGGAGTTATAGGACTAATTGGAGTTGTCGCTTTAATTTTAGTCGCACCCTATAGACTTGCACGTATTTTGTCTTTTATAGATCCATGGAAAGATCCTCTAGGAACGGGGTTTCAAATTATACAATCTTTGTATGCTATAGGTCCTGGTGGACTTTTAGGTATGGGACTTGGTAATTCTATTCAAAAACATTTTTATTTACCTGAACCCCAAACCGATTTTATCTTCTCAATAATAAGTGAAGAATTGGGATTTTTAGGAGTAATTATAGTTAGTAGTTTATTTTTAACAATTATTTATAGAGGAATAAAAATTTCCCTTAATTCTAAAGATTTATTTGGAAAATATTTAGGGTTTGGAATGATTTTTCAATTATCGTTTCAAGCAGTATTAAATTTGATGGTAGTAGTTGGTTTAATTCCTGTAACAGGTGTAATACTTCGTGGTACCCGCTTACTACATATACTTTTTAGCCCTTATAATAAGGGAAAAAACAAAATTGCATGATTTTAATAATTTAGGGAGAAAATTAATTTTTATGAAAAAAAGTGAAAAAAATGAAAAAAATTGCAACTTTTTTGATAGGTTGCATTACATAGGTAACATACAAATTTAGGCGTCTATTATATCTAATTTTGAAAGGAATTAGATTATGAGAAAAAAGGATATGGTAGTGACAATATGTATATTCTTATTAATTCCTGTGCAAGTTTCAAAAAAGAACAGATTGTATAAAGTAATAGGTTTATTA
>CALVYE010000061.1 GCA_944372025.1 uncultured Bacilli bacterium
AATTTGGGTAGAAGTTTTTTGATTATTTAAAGGGCTTTCTTGAAATTTATATGTGTTGCTGTATTGACACCAAGATTACAAGAATTTTGAACTACCTCCATAAATGTTTGAGTTCCATGTCCTCCTGCTTTCCAACACTTTATTCTAGCTCCTTCTACATTTACACTTCCTCCATCATGAAAAGTTTCTTTTTTTAAGTCTACTTTATCTTCTTCAAGTGTGGAAGCTAAGGTTATGATTTTGAAAGTAACCCCCGAAAACGATACCTAAAATAGAATAAAAAAATGACCAAATTACCATACATAATAATCTAGTCAATATCATAACTTAAATATACATTTATTTTAAAACTATTTCTCTGAAAATCTGATCTTCCTAAATCTAATGTTTCTACTTTTTTGTAAAATATTGGCATTGAATTATCATCGTTTATATGCCTAGCACCTGTTCCAGTAGGAATAGTTTTTTTTAACAAATTAAGATATATTTTTAATATTAATTTGTGTCTATCATTATCTTCTTTATAAACAATAATCTCTTCTAAAAATTTATCAACAAATTCATTAACATTATTTTTATAATCAACTTGTCTTTTTATAGCATCTTCAATAACCTTAATATTACCAAAACTATCTGACATTATTTTTCTTTCTTTTTCTATTTTTACAATCTTAAAATTTAAATCAGATATTTCTTCATTATATTTATCATTTCTATTTTTAAATTCAATATTATTAATGCTACCATCCATATTTAACTCTAATAATCTTTCTTTTTTGGCTTCAATATTTTTAATTTCATTTTTAATTTTAGAAATTTCATATTGATAGTTATTATCTATTTTTAAATTTGAATAATAATCTAACATTTCTTTTATTATCGCATTTTTATTATTAAATACTTTTCCCATTAAACTAACAAAAATATTATTCAAATCCATTTCTGCAATTATTGGACTTTCACAAGCATCTAGTCTATATTTTACATAATTACCACAAGCCCATCTAGGTTTTGCTTGTTTTCTTTTACTTGATATTCTCTGATAAGAAACATTATGCTCACTACAAAATATTTTTGTGGTGTAACAATATTTTCTTTCAGACCTTTTGGCATTACCATTACTTGCTTTCATTAATATACTCCTGCTATCTAATATCTCGTTTGCACGATTCCATAATTCTTCACTAACAATAGCTGGTATAGATTCATCTTTATAAATTATTTGTTCTTCAACTGGTATATATATTCTTTGTTTAGTTCTATAATCAATAGTTTCAGTAGTATGTCCACGATAAAAACCCTTATATTTTGGATTTTGTATTATTCTTTTTAAAGTATCTTTATCATAAATATTTCCTTTATAATTATCTATACCTTGCTTATGCAATTCCATTGCTAGTTTATAGAAACCAAATTTACCAGTTGCATATAATTCAAAAATTTTTCTAATCTTTTTGGCTTCTTCTTCAACAATAACTAATTTAGCATCATCTTTTTTATATCCAGTTATTGTACTAGATCCTAAAACTCTACCTTTTTTAATTGCTTCTTTATGTCCCCATTTTACACGAGATGAAAGTCTTTTAACCTCTTCTTGTGCAACACTTCCCATCATATTAAGGATAAACTCAGAATTTGGATCATAAGTATTTATTCCATTAGATTGAAAATATACACCAACATCATTAGCAAGTAATTCTTGAGTATATTTAATACTATCTGATAGATTCCTAGAAAATCTTGAAACTTCTTTTGTAACTATTAAATCAAAACACCCAGATTTAGCATCAGCAATCATTTGTAAAAATTTTTTCCTCTTTTTTACAGTACTACCACTAATGCCTTCATCTATATACCCTTTAACATAAGTCCAATTTTTATTTGACTTTATAAAATTTTCAAAGAAAGATATTTGATTATCCAAAGAATTTAATTGCTCATCACTTTCAGTAGAAACACGAGCATAAAAAGTAACTCTTAAAGGTAGTTCGGCAATATTTTTACCTTTTAACATTTCTTCTCTAACCTTATAAAATCTCATAATCTATCTCCTTAACAACTTATTACTACAACGATTAATTTTCTCATAAATAATCTTACAAACTTCATCGTATTGTATTTCAGTAATTACACCTTGATCATATAATTTTTTATTTATTATTAATTCATATTCAAGGATAGTTATTCTTGGAGTTTCAAACATAAAAAACACCTCCACTAATGGAAGTGTATTAGTAATAGAATAATTTAGAACAGATTAGACAGAACTAGACTTTTTTAATTTAGTATATTTTTTAATTATAGAATCTTTGAATTTAACATTAGTATTACTTTCATATTCTTTTATCCATTCTTTTGTTAAATTTAATTTTTCTAATTTTTCTAGCAAAATACATTCTTTAATTTCTTTATCATCTTCAATATAATTTTTGTGAAAATACGTAATTGCACATTCGTATTCACTCATAGTTAAATATATTTCTAAAATACATTCTACATAATTATTTATATTCTCGGTTATATCAAATTTTTCATGACTATTTTTAGTATCTTTTAAACGCATTTTCAAAACAGTAACTTTATCAGCCAGTAATTCTAATGATATTTCCTTATTACTAATAGTTTTTAAATTTGATATAAAAAGCCCAAACATATCGTATGATAATTCATAAGGATCCTTTAAAACATCTAATAAGTCAATACATTTTTTTAAATTATCTTTTGTATATCCATTATATAATATTCTTTTCAAAATAGTATCATAATATTCACCTTGCGATACCCCTAAAGCTTTAAAAGTTTCCCAATTTATAAATACCAACCTATTTGAACCAATACTAAGTCTTTTAAATATTTCAATTAATAAAATAGTAGCGCCATTACCATTTTCTGAATCAGGTAAAATACTATTTAAATCTTTATAGTACCTTTTGACTTTAAATCTCCATGAACTTCTTTCTTTTTTAGAAACTATTTTATTAGGTATTGCATAATAATCATTATCAACTAATTGCAAGAAATAGATAATCTCTTTTTGCAATTCTTCAAACGATATTTCTTTTTTAGCACTTGTCTTTTTTTTACTATTTTTAATAAATTCATCAATGTTATAATCTTCCTTTTTATTTTTAGGAATTCTTTTATATAATTCAACAATAATATTTTGCAATTCATTTTTATCATATTTTTCTATTTCTTTTCTTAATTCATTTACTAACATAAAACACCTAATTTCTAACATTATTTTCTAATAACCAATCAATAATGTTTTTATGTATAATACCATTTTGCGAAAAGTCAGTTTTATCTAACGAAAGAACATATTTAGGATAATTATCATCTATTACTTTAAATGCCCCAAATTCCCTTTCTACAACATCATTATTTGCAAGTAAATATGCTACTTGATAATATTCTTTAACTTTATCTTTTGTTGCAATAAAATCCACTTCGCCATTTTTAGTTTTTCCAATATATACATCATATCCTCTTTGTAAAAGTTCATTATAAACAACATTTTCAATTGCAAAACTTTTGTTTATTTCAAAATCATTATTTTTTATTTGTGCTATTCCTAAATCAGTCATATAATATTTATTTAAAGTTTTTAATACAGCTTTCCCATGTATGTCGTATCTATATATTTTTCTTATTATTAGTGCTTTACACAAGGCATCAAGATAAATATATAAGGTTTCTGTAGATATTGATTTACCCTCCTTTTTTAAAAATTCAATTACATTCTCAGCAGAAAACTCTCGTCCAGTTGTATCAACAATATATTGTAATAATAAATCAAAAAGAATCGTATCTTTTAATCCTAGTCTATCAACCACATCACGAAGTATTATTGAATCAAATACACTATGTAAGTAATCTTTTATATTATTTTCATTCTCAAATTGACACCTATTAGGAAGTCCACCCCATTTTACAAAATTCCAAAATGTTTCTTCTTCTTTTGGCTTTTTCTTTGAAAGTTCTATAAACTCCTTATAAGATAAAGGAAAAATATTAAATAAAACATATCTTCCAGATAAAACTGATGATAATTCTTGAGATAATAATTTACTATTTGAGCCCGTGATAAAAATACTTGTATTAGTAGTAGATGCTCTTAATGAATTAACAACATCCTCAAATCTATTAACTTTTTGGACTTCGTCTAAAAATATATAATATTTTTTTTCATCTAATAATTGTTCTTTTATATATTTATTAAGTTTTTTATAATCTTTTAAATCTTCATATTCTATATATTCAAAATTAATATATAGAATATGGCTATCCTCACAACCTTTTTCTTTTAGTTCGTCTATAATTTGATTTAAAATAACAGATTTACCACATCTTCTTATTCCCACTAATATTTTAATGAGATCACTATCATAGAAACCTCTAATTCTAGATAAATAAGTTTCTCTTTTAATCATTTCAATCACCTATATAAATTATACATCATTTATTATATCTTGTCAACTTATTTCGCATTTAAGAAATAACTTCTATTTTTTCGACATTTATTACACGTTGCTATACATTTGTTTCGGGAGTTATAATCTTGAATGTTGAACCAGGTTCATAAGTTGCCCATATTGGTAAGTTACGACTTGTTTCTTCAAGGGTATAATCTTGGTAATTATTAGGATCAAAATTAGGTCTTGAACTCATTCCTAAAATTTCTCCTGTTTTAGGATTCATAGCTACCGCTAAAGCTTTATCAGGATTATATTTTTTTACTATGTTATCTAGTTCTCTTTCAATAGAGGTTTGTATATTATAATCGATAGTAAGAACCATATCCATTCCATCTTGAGGTTTTTGATAAACTTCTGACATTTGAAGTCTATTTCCTTTTGAATCCGAAAAATATTTTATTGCGCCACTTTCTCCTGTTAAATATTCATCATATTCAAGTTCTAATCCACTAAGCCCTTGATTATCTATTCCAACAAATCCTAATACGTGTGATAAATAACTTTGATTAGGATAAAAACGTTTAGCTTCTTTTACTAAATATACACCATCAAAGTTCAAATTGTTTATCTTATCTGCTATTTCATATGATAATCTTCTTCCTTCAGGATGCACTCTTTCAATTGATGTTTGTTTTTTAACATGAGTATCCATTTCTTCTTTAGTTACTCCTAAAATATCTGCTAAGGCTTCACTTACTTTATCTTTGTCTTTTATTTGATTAGGTATTAAAACTAAGGATGTCGTTGTAAGATTGTCCGCTAAAACAACATTATTTCTATCATATATTCTACCTCTATTCGCTTCGATAGGAAGATTTCTACTCCATAAATCTTTCGCAAGTTTATTAAGTTTTTTATATTGAAATAGTTGAATATATCCTACTTTACCAATTATTACTGTAAATAATAAGATTATTACTAATAAAACTATTTTAATTTTTTTATCAATTTGTTTATGAAACATTATTATCACCAATTAAATATATGTAACATTTTTAGCTATAATGATTTTATATAAGAGTATAAAAAACAAGTTAACCCTTTATATTATTGGTTAACTTGCTTTTTGATTTTAAAAGTCTTTATCCATAAGATAGTAAAAAATTTCTTAGAATAAATGACAAATTATACTTGAATATATAATTAATCATTAACTTCTAGCACTTTTAATAACTTTTGTATAATTTCTTTATTAGTTCCATTATCTATATTAAGTAATTTTTTTAATAATTTATTAGTATTTCTACTTTGGGGTAACATATATCCTGATTCTCTCATAAGATCTTCTATTATGACTTTATTTGAGTGAATTAAAGCTTTTAGTAAACGTTTCTCATTATCGTCATTGGAATTATTTAATAGATGTTTCAAAATTTTAATTTCTTCTATTTTATTATCTGATATTTTAAATAATTCATTTATTATTGCTTGATCTTTCTTTTGTTGAGGTGGCATTTTATTTGGTACCATTGTAATTGCATGAGAAGGACATGCTTTGCTACATGCTCCGCATCCAATACACTTTTCAAAGTCAATCTGACCATTTTCTGTATCTGAAGCTCCTACTGGGCAAACAAATAAGCAGAGACAATCTTTTGTACATAAGTCTATATTTCTATATGCATGTTGATTTCTTTCCATATTAATTTACCTCCAATATTTTAAAACTTGGAACCTTACATATCGGACATATTTTCGGAGGAACATCTCCAATAAAAACGAATCCGCATATATCACATACCCATATTTTAGTATTTTTTAAATAATCGATTCCTTTTTTTTCATAATTTTCAAGAATTATTTTCATTATATTAGAAGTTTTAGATGCCCATGTTATAACTCTTTTTGCACCCCTATCTTGATATTTATCTGCTAATTGCATTGCTTCATTAAAATTATTAATATCTTCTTTTACAAGATTAGATATGTCTTTTAATGTTCCTTTTTTATTTTCTTCTTTAGATTCATAATATTTAGATAATTCTGTGAAAAGCAATTTTTCTTCTTCTAAGTATTGTTTTTCACATCCTCTTGCTAAATTAGAACATATTAAAGAAATTTCATAATTTGTTAATTTTCTCAAATCATCTGTTTCTTTTACGTTTGTTTCTTCAATTTTTTCTACGACCTCTTTTGCATCTTCTTTTGAGGATTCTTTTACTTCTTCAAATAAAGCTTTTGGAGCTCCACATAATGGACATGTCCAATTGTCAGGTAAATCCTCAAATTTAATTTTTTCTTTTGATTCATCATATATGTATCCACATAAAGAGCAACGATATTTTTTCATATTAAATGTCATCCCTTTCGCTTTGTTTAGAAATTGTTAAGAATTCTTTCTTAAACTTAAATTATATAAAACAGTAATTACGTTTTATTTCTATTTTTTATCGTAAATTTTATCAATAATTTATAAATCAATTATATCACGTATAATGTTAAACATAAAGAATTCAAGTTCAAAACTTTGATTTCTTTATGTTTTTTGTTATTATAA
>CALVYE010000062.1 GCA_944372025.1 uncultured Bacilli bacterium
GGCTCTGTAGCTCAGTCGGTAGAGCAAGGGACTGAAAATCCCTGTGTCGATGGTTCGATTCCATTCGGAGCCACCATTCGGCAATTAACCCTTATTTTATAAGGGTTTTTATTTTTTATGTTGACAAAAAATCACTATACATAGTATATTAATCTTATACAATTAGAAAGTTGATTATAGGAGGTAATTTATTATGGATTTAAAGAAAATTCAAGAAGAAATATGGCAAAATAAAATAGAGAAAGAATTCAATACTACAGATGTAAGTAAAGAATTTTGCTTACTTTATACAGAACTTGGAGAAGCATACGATGCATATAGAAAGAAGAAAGATGATCTTGGAGAAGAACTAGCAGATGTTACTATCTTTTTACTTAGTCTTGCAAAAATGTTAGATGTAGATTTAGAAAAAGAAGTTATAAATAAAGTTGCAAAAAATAAAAAAAGAGTTTATAAGAAATTAGACGGTTTTAATGTTAGAGTTGGAGAATAAGTAATATTATATATGTTACTTATTTTTTATTAATAATTGACAAATAGTAAAAAAAGTATATAATAATAACTCCTTAAGAAAGGGGATTATAAAATGTTTGGTAGCGATTATTTTAATAATATTATAGGAGGTAATTTATCAGATGCTTCACAAATTTATAGTGCAGTATCTGAAAGAAATAGGTTAGCTCAAGCTAAAAATACAAGAGAAATTGTTAGTGCATTAAAAAATTTAGAAAAAACTTTAAAAGAAAAAGAACATTCCATAACACTTGCTGTAATTTGTTATAGTATTTTAAACGGGAACAGTATGGGATTAACCAGTGAAGAACAAAATGAAATATTAGCTGAAATGATTAAAAATTATAGAAATAGTAAAGATAGTCAAAAAACAAAATAAGAACAAATATTAAAATAAGAATAAATATTTGTTCTTATTTTATTGACAAAACATATTATAAATATTACTATTAAGTTATAGATAAAGTGCTGGAATAGCTCAGTTGGTAGAGCAATTCACTCGTAATGAATAGGTCGCAAGTTCAAGTCTTGTTTCCAGCACCATTTTATTTTAGATAGTAGGTGTTAATATGGATTTTGTTAAAAAAATTAATGAATTAAAAGAATATATTAATACATCTAATGATTTGTCAATTAATAAAGATTTATTAGATAAATTCAATCAAGTTTTCATATATGTTGAAGAGTTAGAAAATGAAGATTATGATAAATTAAAACAAAGATTATCTGAAATTGATAATTTAGAGAATGTTCCTACAGAAGTAAAAAAAGAACTGCAAGTCTTATTTTTAATTGTCTTACAAATTAATAAAGATTTAGCATTTAAACTTAATAACGATGAATTCATAAAATTGACACCAAAAATTGAAATGCTAGATACCGAAAGTCTAAATGAAATTTTAAATGATGAACATTTGAAGTCAAAATAAAATGTTCATTTTTTTAATACCTATTCATTTTAAAATAATGTTATAATGTAAATGATAAGGAGAGTAGTATGAAGAAGTATAGATGTAAATTATGTGGATATGAAGTAGAAATGGAAGAAATGCCCATCGATTATAAATGCCCGATATGTGGAGTAAGTGCTTCCATGTTTGAAGAAGTAAAAGAAGAAATTGATAATAGGATTCCAATATCACCTAATAATCCTGCTATCGCAAGAATTATGGAAAAATGTATAAATTGCGGGAGATGCAAAACCATATGCCAAGAACATGTAGGAATTAAGTATGATATTAAAAATACTAAAGAACCAGTATGTGTAAATTGTGGACAATGTGTTTTAAATTGTCCTGTTGGCGCACTTGTACCAAAATACAATTACCAAAAAGTTTTTGAAGCAATAAATGACCCAGAAAAAATTGTAATTGTGTCGACATCTCCTGCTGTAAGAGTAGCTTTAGGAGAAGAATTTAAAATGGAAGCGGGAAGTTTTGTCGAAGGAAAAATGATTGCGGCACTAAGAAAATTAGGTTTTGATTATATATTGGATACAACCTTTGGAGCAGATTTAACTATAATGGAAGAAGCAAGCGAATTAGTAGAAAGAATAAAAAATAATAAAAATCTTCCACAGTTCACTAGTTGTTGTCCTGCTTGGGTTAAATATGTAGAAATGTATTATCCAGAACTTTTAAATCATATCTCAAGTTGTAAGAGTCCGATTGGTATGCAAGGTGCGATAATAAAAACCTATTTTGCTAAAATGAAAAATATAAATCCAGAAAAAATAGTAAATGTGGCTCTTACCCCTTGTACTGCAAAAAAATTTGAAATTAATAGACCTGAACTTAATGATAGTTCTAAGTATAATAATACTGATAGATTAAGAGATATGGATTATGTTATTACGACTTCTGAATTAGGATTAATGTTAAGAGAAAAAGAAATTGATTTTAAGACATTAGAGGATGAAAAATATGACAATTTATTAGATAGAGGAAGTGGAGCAGGTTTAATTTTTGGAAATACTGGTGGAGTTATGGAAGCCGCTTTGAGAACAGCATATAAACTTTTAACAGGAAAAGATCCTGATAAACATCTCTTAAAATTAGAAGAAGTAAGAGGATATCAAGGAGTTAGACAAGCTACTATAAAAATAGACTCTATTGATTTAAAAGTTGCAGTAGTGTATGGACTTAAAAATGTAAAAATATTTTTAGAAAAGCTTAAAAATAATGATTTAGATTATCAATTTATAGAAGTAATGAACTGTCCTTTGGGATGTGTTGGTGGAGGAGGACAACCTTTAACAGCGATTAGCACTTTAGATGAAATAAGACAAAAAAGAGTAATGGGATTATACAATAAAGAAGAAACTGATATTATAAAATGTAGCTATGACAATCCTGATATAAAGAAAATCTATAAAGAATTCTTAAAAGAACCCCTAAGTGATTTAAGTGAAGATTTACTTCATACTACATATTCATCAAAAAGCGACTTAATAAAATGATAAATTATAAAACGAACTTCTTTGAGGTTCGTTTTACACTATCAAAATTACAAAAATGTTATATTAAATAAAAGAAATTTACAATTAGAAACATTAAGTATATAATAAATATAGTTATAAATTATAGAAGGGAGGTCATAGTTTATGAACCATGAAATTAAAAGATATAATCCTAATCCTAAATATGGACTTTCAGAGCAAGAAATTCAAGAAAGAATAAAAAATAATCTCGTAAACTATGATACCTCTGTTCCAACTAAGAGTATAAAACAAATCATAAGTAGCAATATATTTACTTTGTTCAACTTACTTAACGTAGTTTTAGCACTTGCAATATTTTTAGTCGGATCCTATAAAAATTTATTATTTATGGGAGTTGTTATAAGTAACATAATTATAAGTACCTTTCAAGAAATTCAAGCTAAAAGAACAATAGATAAGTTATCCTTAATCGCATCTACTAGAGTAAAAGCAATAAGAAAAGGAAAGCTAGAGGAAATTCATATAAATCAAATAGTTTTAGATGATATATTGATGTTTAAAATAGGAAATCAAATTGTAACAGATTGTATTATTTTAGATGGAGAAGTTGAAGTAAATGAATCTTTTATTACAGGTGAATCAGATCCAGTAATTAAAAAGCCTGGAGATATGATTCTATCTGGAAGTTTTATAATAAGTGGAAATTGTAGAGCAAAAGTAGAACACATAGGAGATGATAATTACACTTCATCTATTTCTAAAGATGCAAAATACATTAAAAAACCTAACTCAGAAATTTTAAAATCTCTAAAAAAAGTAATAAAAGTTGTATCATTTATTATTGTTCCTATGGGATTATTACTTTTTTATAATCAAATAACAATACCTGATACAAATCTTGAAGATGCAGTAGTAAATACGGTAGCAGCTTTAATAGGAATGATACCTGAAGGATTAATGCTTCTTACAAGTACAGTTTTTGCTGTTAGTATAATAAGATTATCTAAATATAATGTTTTAATTCAAGATTTATATTGTACAGAATCTTTAGCACGTGTAGACACTTTATGTTTAGATAAAACGGGAACAATAACAGAAGGAAAAATGGAAGTATCTGATTTAGTCATAATATCAGATATGAAAAAAAGTGATATCGAAAACATTTTATGTAATATTGCTTCTAATCTAGGTGATGATAATTCTACGATTAATGCAATTAGAGATAAATATAAAAACGGTTGCAGTTGGACAATGAACGAGGAGCACCCATTTTCATCTAAAAGAAAATGGTCAGGTGTAACCTTTGAAGAAGAAGGCAGTTATATTATAGGAGCGCCTGAGTTTGTATTAGGTGAAAGAGTAAGAGAAATAGAAGAAGATTTAAAATTATTTTCAAAGAATAACAGAGTTATTTTATTGGGACATACTAATAAAAAAATTGTGGGAGATAAACTTCCTAAAGATATTAAAGCTATCGCACTCATTCTAATACGAGATAAAATAAGAAAAGAAGCTATGGATACTTTAAATTATTTTAAAGAAGCTTCCGTAGATATTAAAATTATATCAGGAGATAATGTTGTTACTGTATCAAATATTGCTAAAAGAGTAGGGATAGATGTTAAACATAAATATATTGATGCAAGTACTTTGAAAAATTATAATGAAATAAAAGATGCAGTTTCTAAATATTCTATTTTTGGTAGAGTTACACCATTTCAAAAAAAGCAAATAGTAATCGCATTAAAAGAATTAGGCCATACGGTTGCGATGACAGGTGATGGAGTTAATGATTGTCTAGCCCTTAAAGAAGCAGATTGTAGTATCGCAATGGCAAGTGGTAGTGATGCAGCAAGAAATGTATCACAATTAGTTTTATTAGATTCCAATTTTGACTCTTTACCAGAAGTAGTAAAAGAAGGAAGAAGAACCATTAATAATATTCAACGTTCAGCAACACTTTTTCTAGTAAAAACTATATATGCAACTATAATTGCCTTTATTTTCCTATTCATAAATATGCCATATCCTTTTGAACCTATACAACTTACTCTTACAAGTGTTGTAACAATTGGAATTCCATCATTTATTTTGGCTTTAGAACCAAATAAAGAGAAAGTAAAAGGTAACTTTCTAATTAATGTTATCAGTAAATCGATACCTACCGCGTTAACAATTGTAGCTAATATAATGTTAATAATGCTAATAAGTAGTATTTTTAACATAAATTCTGACGAAACTTCTACATTATGTGTTATACTAACAGGTATGACAGGTTTTATACTTCTATACAAATTATGTACACCATTTAATTTTATTAGAAGATTATTATTTGGCTCAATGATAACAATGTTCTTAATAGGCATTATTGGACTTAGAAAATTATTTTCACTTACTTTATTAACTCCATATACTTTGGTTTTGGTAATAGTTTTGATTGTTTGTTCATTAGGTATTTTTAATATAATTGACAGTATTTCTAAAACATTTATTAATAAATTTAAAAATAAGATTTCTAAGTAAATAGAAATTTAGGGGGATTTAAGATGAATAATCTAGATGAAAAACGAGTAATAAAAAAGATTGAGAAAAACATAGAAGCAAGTATTAATACTTTAAAATTTAATATAATTTTAGAAAAATTATATTTTAAAATATTAAAACTAATTACTTTAAAATTCAAGAGATTACCTGATGAAATTTATACTTTGTTCAAAAAAGAATTTGATTTGTTAGTACTTGAAAATGAAAAATCTTTGGAATTAGTTAAAAATATTGATTTGTTATATGAAGTAGTTAAACAAAGAAAAATTTATGACATATTAACTATTAAATATTATAATGTTATGGTTAATTATTGCGGAGAGAGTACTAAAATTACTGAAGAAAGAGCAAAAAAATGTATAGAGTTTTTAAATACTGTAAGTTTATTTTGTAAAGGAATTAGTTATAATAGTAATAAAGAATTTAGTGATACTATGGAGAATATTAATGAAATGAATAAACATTCTAAAGTATTAGAAAAATTAAAAAATCGTATTTCTTAAATATAAGAAACTACATATGATAAAGTAACATATATAGTTTCTTTATTTTTATATTAAATATATGTAATTTAATAACTAACAAAATTTATTGTTTAATATTGACAGCAAATTAAATATCATGTACTATATTAAATGTGCGAACGAAAAAATTACTTAAAAATTCATTTAAGACTTGATTTTATCATATTATTATTGTAAAATGTAATAGTCATTGAAACAAAATGGGCTTGTAGCTCAGGTGGTTAGAGCGCACGCCTGATAAGCGTGAGGTCGTTGGTTCAAGTCCAATCAGGCCCACCATTTTGTTATTAATGGCCCGTTGGTGAAGTGGCTTAACACACATGCCTTTCACGCATGCATTCACGGGTTCGAATCCCGTACGGGTCACCAATTAGTTAATAAAGTCCCTTTAAAAAAGGGACTTTTTATTATTGTACTCCGAAATGTACTCTAAAATTCATAAATTATTAATAATATTTATCAATAGTGCTTGCCATTTCTTTTTTTACTTGTTCAGTTATATGTCCATATGTTTTTATAGTTGTATTAATATTTTTATGACCTAGTTTATCAGAGATAGCATACATTTCCCATCCTTCTGACATCATTGTGGTAGCAAAAGTATGTCTTAGATCAT
>CALVYE010000063.1 GCA_944372025.1 uncultured Bacilli bacterium
TAAGAAATAAAGACATATAATCACTACCTTATAATCTGATTTTATCACATAACACAATATAACACAACATATAAATGTAAATTCCTTGACATAATAAAAACCTTATACTACAAGGTCTGATGTCATATTTGTTTTATTACTAACTGCAAAACTCGGGTGTTGTCAAGATAATGCAAAATAGTTAAAAAACATTATCCCTACTACTTTAATATTATTTTTTGCTTTATAAATTAATATTAATTATATTTAAATTGCCAATATTTCGTTCAAATTTGGACAACTATATTGAAAAATTTATTTAAATAATATATAATATGTAATATTTTTTGAAAAACAAATATAACATTATAATAAGACAGGAGAAAAAACATGGAAAACGAATATTTTTTAAACAATATAAAATTAGATGAAGTATTAGCAGAAGAAAAATTAAATCAATATATAAACGCCTATAAAAATGGAAATCGTAAATATAAGGATATAATAATTAGAAGTAATATTAAATTAGTAATTCATAGAGTATTAAAAAAATTTAACAATACCCCATATGATAAAGATGAATTAATATCTATAGGAATAATTGGATTGATTAAAAGTTTAGAAGGATTTGATATGGGCAAAAACACAAAATATATAACTTATGCTTGTAGGTGTATTGATAATGAGATATTAATGTTTTTAAGAAAATCAAAGAGACATTTAAATGTTGAAAGTATTTATACTGAAAATCCAATGTGTGATAGTAATTTAACTATCGAAGATACACTATATGATAAAAATGAAAATATAGAAGAAAAGTATGAAAATAAAGAATCTATTATTGAAATCCAAAAAATTATAAATAAATTATCAGAAAAAGAAAGAAAGATAATAAGTATGTATTTTGGAATTAATAATAAGATACATACACAAAAAGAAATTTCTGAAATATTTAATGTTTCACAACCTACAATTTCTAAAATGAAAAACAAAATACTTAAAAAAATAAAAAGAGAGTTTTTAAGTTATAAAAATGATATAAAATATATTTAATTTTTTAGATATTTTCTATTATATGTAATATTAAATGTCTTTTTTTACTTTATTTTTAAAATTCTAAGAGCATTAATTATTGCTAAAATTGACACACCTACATCAGCAAATACTGCAGCCCACATGGTAGCAATACCTAAAGCACTTAATATTAAAACTAATATTTTAACAGTAATCGCAAAAATAATATTTTCTTTTACAATAGTCATTGTCTTTTTAGAAATTTTGATAGCACTAGCGATTTTTGAAGGTTCATCAGTCATAATAACAATATCGGCTGCTTCAATGGCTGCATCACTTCCAAGACCTCCCATTGCTACACCAATATCAGATAGTGCAAGGACAGGTGCATCATTAATTCCATCACCTATAAATATTAGTTTTCCATTAGAAGATTTTTCTTTCATTAACTTTTCTACAATTTTTACTTTATCTTGAGGTAAAAGTTCTGAATAATAATTATCAATACTTAATTCTTTTGCGACTTCTTTACTAATACTTTCCTTATCCCCTGTTAACATTACTATATTTTTAACATTGTTATTTTTAAATAGCTTTATAGCTTTATACGAATCTTCCTTAATTTTATCCGAAATAGTTATAGATCCAGCAAAAACATTATTAATCGCAACATAAATTGTTGTACCAATTTCTTCACTTTTTTTAAATTTAATATTATTTTCTCTCATTAATTTTTCATTACCAACTAATATATCCTTAAAATCAACTTTAGCAATTATGCCCATACCTTTAAATTCTTTAGTTTCAGTAATAAGTTTTTCATTTATATCCTTACCATATGCTTCCTTAATAGAAAGCGCAATAGGATGATTAGAAAAGTTTTCAGCATAAGCAGTATATCTTAATAAATCTTCATCAGAATAACCTATGGCATCTATTTTTTGAACTTTAAATATTCCTTCAGTTAAAGTACCTGTTTTATCACAAACGACAATTTCAGTATTAGCAAGTGCTTCTAAATAATTACTTCCTTTTACTAAAACACCTATCTTAGATGATGCACCTATACCTCCAAAGAAACTTAAGGGAATAGAAATTACTAAAGCACAAGGACAAGAGACAACTAAGAAAGATAAAGCGCGATATATCCAATCGTTAAATGTTGCATCCTTAATTATTATAGGTGGTATTATTGCTAAAATAACAGCAACAATAACAACTATTGGTGTATAATATCTTGCAAATTTACTAATAAAGTTTTCAGATTTTGATTTTCTACTACTAGCATTTTCTACTAAGTCTAAAATTTTACTGACAGTTGATTCTCCAAATTTTTTAGTTACTTTAACTTTTAAAATACCTTCACTATTAATACAACCGCTCAATACTTCATCATTAACATTAATACTTCTTGGAACTGATTCTCCAGTTAAAGCAAGTGTATTAAGCATAGATGTTCCTTCTATTACTATACCATCTAAAGGTATTTTTTCTCCAGGTTTAATTAGTATAATTTCCCCAATATTAACCTCGTTTGGATCTACTTTTTCTATTTCCTCATCACGATAAACATTGGCATAATCAGGTCTTATATCCATGAGATTAGCAACTGATTTTCTCGATTTATCGACAGCATAACTTTGAAATAGTTCACCTATTTGATAAAAAAGCATAACTGCTACAGCTTCAGGGAATTCACCTATAAAAAATGCGCCAATAGTAGCAATAGTCATCAAAAAGTTTTCATCAAAGACCTTGCCTCTTAAAATATTTCTCAAAGCTTTTAAAACAATATTATATCCAACAATGATATATGCGATCAAATATAAAATATTATTAACGATTATATTATCTAGTTTTAAAAACAAAGATATTATCATTAGTATAAAAGTAATTATAATCCTAATTAATTGTTTGTTCATCTTTTTACTCATGGTTGATTAGCCCTCCTTAATTGTAACATCTGGTTCTTCTTTTTTTATTATCTTTTTTATTTGTTTTATGGCTTCTATTTTATTTTCTTCTAAACAATCAAAAGTTAATTTTTCAGTCATAAAACTAATAGAAACATTATTTATAATATCAATTTTTTTTAAAGCACTTTCTAATTCATTTGCACAATTTGCACAATCTAATCCTTCTATTTTAAATTTATATTTGTTCATTTTTTACACTTCTCCTTTTTAATTTTTATGATTAATATGCTCAAGCCCAATTTCAAATAGTTGAACAATATGATCATCATCCAAAGTATAATATACTTCTTTACCATTTCTTCTACACTTTACAATACCACTTCTTCTTAGAGTAGCTAATTGATGAGAAATCGATGATTTTGTCATATTTAAAACATTAGCTAGATCACAAACACACATCTCATCTTGGTCTAGTGCATAGAGAATTCTACACCTCGTAGTATCTCCAATTAATTTAAATAAATCAGCTAAATGATTAAATATATTTTCGTTTGGCATTTTATTTAATACCTTATCGACAGCTTCTTTATGAATGATGTTACAATCACATGAAAATTCATTTCTAGCCATATTATCTCTCCTCTATTAATATTATATTAGTTAACAATTGAATGTTTACTCAATTGTATTATAGTTGAATATATATTCAATTGTCAATAGTTTTTTTAAACACATAAAAAAGAATTATCAAGTTTAGATAATTCCTCTATATTATTTAATTATTATTTATAAGTGTTTCAAACTTATTAATTTTGTCTCTAGAATTATATTTATCAATTATAGTATTTTTGATTTCTTCATCCATACTACTTCCATAACCTTCGAAGTCTTCATCGCCAATTATAAAATATGGAACAGTTCGACTTCCTTCTTTTTTATCTAATTCTTTTAAAAATTTATCCATAAAAAGCCCATTATCTTCATTTTTCCAAACTTCAAAAGCATATAAATTATAATATTTTCCATAATCAGAATCTATACTTTCAAAAAATTTAAATAATTCTTCGCAACGAGGACATCCACTTCCCCAAAAGAAATATATATTGATTTTGTCTTCACTAATTGTAATATCACTTATATTTGAATTTCGATTTATAGTACTTGAAGTTCCAGAATTATTTGTATTTGAAACCTCTTTTAAAGATACACTTTTAGTAAACCATTCTTTAAAACCTTCTACACTTTTATAATACTCTGTATCTTCATCATTATCGGATCTTAAATATGAAACAATTTCTCCTTCATTATAAATGACAACTGATGGGTAAAATTTTAAAGTTTCTCCTATTTTAGTATTGTCTGTATCTAAACCAGATATTTTATAAAAACTAATTTGATTTTGCTCTAAAAAGTCAGTCAATACCTCATTAAATTCTGATGAAGTTGTACAGTTAGGTAAATATACAAAAACTGCGAATGATTTTTTTTCATTTTCTAATGATTTAAGTTCTTTATTACTTATTTCTATTAATGATTCTTCGTTATTATAATATTCTTCACTTAATTCAAATGTATTTTCTTTTTTACAACCAACTAACATTATACAAAGTAGCATTAATAGTGGTAATACTTTTTTCATTATTGTACCTCGTGTAAATTATTAAAATCTATATCATGATAAGTTACTTTCCAAAAATCATACGAAATAGAACCATCTTCATTAGTTTTCTTTACTTCGACATTGTTATTACCTTTATAATACCAATAACCACCGACATTATAAATTTTGTCTTCATCCCAACCTAATTCTACTAACATGGTTTTAGTTTGACCTGCATAACCTCCACCACCACACATTATAAATATATTTTTATCTTTTGGAAAATAATATTCTAAAATTTCAAGAGATTCTTCATAATTAGCAATATACTTTCCATCATCGGTTAGTGTATATAATGTTTTACCTGTATAACTTTCTCCTACTTCTTCGGGTAGTCCTGTTACATTTACAAGTAATGGATATGGAACCGCTTCAAAACCTTTAACAAATCCTGAAAGATAAGAATCTCCTCCAATTGCTTCATAATTTCCTGGATCTTTAAGCATTCTCATATCACGATAAACACTATCACTTCTACCTAAATATTCATCGATGGTTTCCTCATTTATATTTTTATCAATACCAAATTGTTCTCCTCTTATTCCACCTGTCACTTCAGGTTTTGGTAATTCACTTAATTTATTATCGTTAGAACATCCACATACACTTAACGATAAAACTAACATTACTGTGATAAATAATTTTTTCATAATTTTTCCTCCTCACTATCATTTTACAATTAATTATTTTCATAATCAATAAATTATAAGTTGAAAAAAACTCAACGATTAGTTGAGTTAATATTTTAATTAATTTTGATATTTTCTAATGCTTTATTTTTATATATTCTAGTTACTCTTTTTCTTAAAGAACAGATTATTTCGTAAGGTATTGTATCCAAGTATTTAGCAACTTCATTAATATGATTTACATCTTTTAAAATTAATACTTTATCATGTACCTTAATAGTATTGTCCACTTTTACAAACAACATATCCATACAAATATTTCCTACTATTTTATATTTCTTATCATTTATATATACATATCTACCCGTATTTTTTCTAATTATACCATCTGCATATCCTATTGGAATGACGGCTATTTTTTCATTTTCGGTTTCTGCTTTATATAATGCGCCATAACCTACTGTATCATTTTTATTTAAAGTATTAATTTGAATAACTTCACTCCACACACTGAAAGTACTATGTAAACCTAACACTTTATTGTTTGTAAATCCATACATAATTATACCTAACCTACATCCATTTACAAAATTAGGTTTCTCATAATTAGTGATTCCATCACTAGCAGAAATATGTATAATTTTTATTTTACTTATGTCTATTGCAGATATTAAATCTTTAAATTTTTGAAGTTGCATTTCATAAACTTCTTTTTTATTCGCATCATATAAATGGGTATATATTCCCTCAACTACGATATTTTTTTGTTTAGCTATATTTATTATTTCTTTCAATTCGGAAGCTTTTGAAACTCCAAGTCTATTCATACCTGTATTTATTTTTATATGTGCTTTTAAATTATTACAGTTAATACTTTTCAATTCCTCCATATATAATAATGAATATATTGTTATTGTAATATTATTTTCAATACATAAATTAATATATTCACATGGAACTGAACCTAGACAAATTATAGGAATATCTGTAATTTCTTCTCTAATGGAAAGGGCTTCATCTAAAGTTGCAACTGCTAGGTAATTACACCCACCATCTATAACAGTTCTAACAGCTTCAATTCCACCATGTCCATAATTATCTGCTTTGACAACTCCAAAATAATAATCATAGTTGTTATATGTATTTATTATTTTTTTAATATTATATTTTAGATTAGAAAGATCTATTTCCACATAAGTATTTCTTTTTAAAGACATTTATATCATCTCTATTCTAAATTTATCTATATAAAAATTATATTCTTAATTTAAAGGTTTTAGACGCAAACCTATATACTAAAAATAAAGAGGCTCTACATTTTTTAGTGGGGAGTGAAATAGATATTATACCTTATTCTATAATGGATAAACAGGTATTTTTAATG
>CALVYE010000064.1 GCA_944372025.1 uncultured Bacilli bacterium
TGTAGTTATGTTAATAAAAGTCCCCACCAAATAATGGTGAGAACTTTTTTTTACTCCCCACTAAATAATGGAGAACCAATAAAGATATGAAAGAATACAAAACACTAAATATTATCATTGCCATACCAAATTCAAAAGTTGGTAATTTTATTTGTATCATATAATAACACACAAAATAAGTTATTGCCTGTACTAATCTATATGTACTACTTTTTAGTTCAGTATTAATATTATAAGGTTGTAGTAAATAATACATTACTAGATAATGAACTGAAAAAAATATACTCATCGAAATAATAGAAGTAAATAATACTATATAGTTAAGATTATTTTCAGTTCCACCTGTTAACCATAATAACAGTGGTAAACCTAAAGCGATTATCAAAGCTGGTAATAAATTAATTGTAATAAGTGTTTTTAAACGTTCTTTAAAAATTCCTAAGATTACTTTAGGTGTTCTATAAATTCTAAAAGTAAGCATACTATGATCACAATTCATAAACATAGCTTGAGTAACAGTTGTACCCCTATTTAAAAGATACATTATAAATACAAAGTATGGTAAATACATAAGCAATATATTATTTATATTTTTACCCATAGAAGGATTAATTTTTATAGTAATTATTGATATTATAAGTATTACTAAAAGAACCATAGCCTGCTTTTTTACAGCTTCAGTTAATATTTTACGATGTCTTTTTACAAATAAATCATGAAAATATGCAAAACCTTTTTTATTACTTGTAAAACTTTCGTTGTATTCAATTTGTTTAGAAACATTTTCTTTTATTACTGCAGTACTCTTTTGTTGATTAGCCACATTGATATTATCAGGAACAAGAATTTGTTTATACATTTTTTTATATTGAGTAAAATTCAATATTTTTATAAAACTATATATTCCTAAAATTATACTTATTATAAATATAATCATAAAAATAATTTTATTAATTGTAATGCCTATAAATGGTAGTCCATAACTTATCATTACTAAAATTAAGATTAAAGTCCACAATACTTTAGTAGGTAAATTTTCATTTTTTGCAATTTTAGTTTTTTCAAATTTATATAAATTATAACTACTAACTATCATTTTTGTTGCTACAGAAAAAACAGGAAGTAAAATACATATCCATAAAGGAAGATGTACCATTATTACAAATGATATTACAAAAGGTAAAAATCCTATAAATAATTTTAGTAAAGAATAAAAATAATTAGATAAAGTATACTTTTTAGCATCCATGTTCATAATAATCATTGCATAGTACTTATCTTTTGTAGGATTAAACATATAAGTATTAAGGAGTCCACCTGCTATAGTTAAAAATGTAAAAATATGAAGAAAAGTATTAGAAGAATTTGTCTTATAAAGATTTAACATACAAATAATCATTAAAAACAAATAAAGAAATTTACCAATAAAGATACTACCGATTTCAATAAATGCACTAATAACATTACCAAATATTTTTAAACCTTCATTTTTATATAAACTATTAGGCAATATTTTATTAATTAAAGGTAATTGTTTAATAGAATAAATAATACTATTAACTCTATATGTGTTTTTTAACTTAAAGGATGTAATAAATGATTTTATCATATTATTCCTCCTTTAAGGCTTCGATTATTTTATCTTTAAAATGTTTATTATCTAGATTATTTTTATCAATTTTTTCCAATACACCTTTATTTAAAATAACAATTTCATCACATAAATCAAGTGCAAGTTCCATAATATGAGTTGAAAAAATAATAATATGTTCTTTTTTAATACTTTTTAACATTTGTTTCATTTCTTCAGCTACAACTACATCAAAAGATGTTAAAGGTTCATCTAAAAGCAAAATATTAGGATTTGCTACTATATTTACTAACATTTGCATTTTATTCTTCATACCATGAGAATAATCTTTTAAGAGTTTATCTCTATCTTCAACATCAATTTTCATAAAATCAAAGTATTCATCTATAGTCTTCTCATTTTTTATTTTTTCTTTATTAATTTCAATAAAAAATTTTAAAAATTCTCTTCCTGTTAAAAATTCTGGAACGTTAGGTATTGAAAGTACATATCCTATATCTTCTGGTTGTATTTTTCTAATTTCCTTATCTTGAATATAAAATTCACCTTTATCTATTTCGATATCTTCATTTATACAATTAAACAATGTTGTTTTACCCGCACCATTTCTACCTAATAAACCATAAATTTTTCCTTTTTCAAATTTAAAATTTATATCTTTTAAGACTTCTTTTTTACCAAAACTTTTTTTAAGATTTTTAATTATTAATTCCATAATACACCTCATTAATTATTTTATCTATATTATAACAATTGTTATAGAATTAATCTATTATTTTTGTTTAAAAATATAGAATAAAAAATAAGTAAGCCACATTTTACCAGCTATTAAACTTATAATATTATTCCAAACTATAAATGGAAATGAGGTGAGAAGGTGAAAAAGATTTTAAGCGGAGTTCTTTTTGCATTTCTATTAACTATAATACCATTTGTAAAAGTTAATGCTGCTTCAATTACTGTTCATAATCAAGATGAATTAAAAAATGCCTTAGCAGATAGCAATATAGACACAATCGTTTTAGGTAGTGATATCGAAACAACGGAAAAAATAAATATTTTAAGACCTGTTACGATTGATGGTAATGGTAAAACAATGAGATATGTAGGAACTTTTGGAAAAGAAAATAGCAAAGATAATACCGTTTGGGGTGGAATATACGTGCTTCAAGTTTATAAAACAACTGCCACTATTAAAAATATAAAATTAACTGGTGGTAATGCGGGATTACTTATAAATGGTTCTAAGGTAAATTTAGTAGGGACAATAGATGTTTCAGGTAATGGATTTGGTGGTATTGAACTTGGACAAGGTTCAGATGTTACTGAAACTCCAGAACTTAAATTTGAAGAAGGTTCTAAAGTTGTAAATACAACTGAAACTGAAGATAGACCTACAATTTGGGTACCTGATGATACAGATAACGCTATTATAGAAATAGATGGTGTTAGAAATAATATCGAATCTGGTGAATATGTTACACTATATGATATTGCTTCAATGACACCTGTAGAAAACCCTCAAACAGGTGATTCTATCTATTTGTATATAACTTTATTGTTCATGAGTTTAGGAACTATGTTATTTAGTGTTAAAAAATTAAAATTTAACAATCAAAATTAGATAAGTAAAAAAGTAAACATAAAAAAAGAAAGTGTGTTTACTTTTCTTGTGGTCAATTATTTAAAAAGTTGCTTTTTTATTAATTTTGCATGTACGACAATTCTTATATCACCTTCACCTTTACATGTGGAAAGTGTCAAAATTTTGTCATCTGTATTTAAAGTAGTATTAAATTTATGTATACTTCTATCAAGAATCATTTCAAGAAAATTATGATAATCTTTATTATCTTTAAAGTGTGTAGTTATATAATCAGTTTCTTCAGGAATAGTATAAACACTAACTATTTGCCATAGTGTATTTTGATTAAGTGTAGATAAATAAATTAAATGATTATCAGTATTTTCATACCATGATTTATCTAGTGTATTTTTTAATGTTCCAAACATAATTTTATCAGTTCTTCCATGTGCGTAAATAATGTTGTTTTTATCAAAATTTACAAAGTCATTTCTATAATCAGCAAATATTGCTCCTGCTTTATTTGGTGTTTTATCTGTAGAATGTGTTAAATAAAATGTATTGTTATTTGTTTGTACAACAGCATCATTAATAGAAGTGCCTTCTACCTTTAAAAAACCAATAATGTCATCATTGATAGATTTTAATTTTGAAATATCAACTGAAAGTAAATTTTTGTAAATGTAATTATAATATATATCACTTAAATAGTAAGGAGGATTTACAAGTTCTTCCATACCTGAATTTTCTTTTTCCTTTATTTTATCTTCTATATCAGAACTAACTTTTTGTATTTTAATCTTATCATTATTCCACATTTTAATAGAATGGATACTCCATACAAAAGTAAAAATCGAAAAAAATATAGAGAAAATCCATTTTATATTTTTATGCATATAATCACCTTCTTTTTTTAGTGTGTTAATACAAATAATTTTTATACCATTTGAATTTTTTTATTTAAAATAAAATAGATTTGAAACCAATATGATTTCAAATCTATTTTTACCTTAACAACTATAAGTCATAGTATTTTTATAACATATTTTATTGATAATTATAAGTACAATTGCATTTGCTATTATAGCTAGTGCAAGACCAATTAAAAAACCAATAATAAGTGCCGGTAACAAAGCAGTAGTAACTATAAGCCCTACAATAAGTCCACCTAGTAATCCCAATAATATAAATCCAATGTAAAATAATATTATAGGAAGTAAAAATCTACTAACACAATTTTTCATAGCATCACCTCTTCATTGTAATATATTTATAATAACAAAAATGAAATAATAAATAATACTAATTTTTATTTAAAATAAAACAAATGACTAAAATTATCATTTGTTTTTGATTTCAATTCCTCCAAAAATTACTGTTCCTGTTAGATATAGGGTATTATTAGATTTTTGATTACTACCTTTTTTTACATCATCAACTCCACCAAAAATACAAGTTAATCCATCTGTATTTATATTCCAATCATCAGAAATAATAATATCAAGTCCTGCAAAAACTACAGTTGATATACATATACATTTCCCATTATCAGGTTGAATATTTCTAAGATCTAAGGTTGCTCCTCCAAATATGGCAGTAACATTTGCTTTATTAAATTTTTTTGTTTCATTTCTATTAGATACATCGGCAAATATAGAAGTAATTGTTATATTATTCTTACCACTTTTTATAACATTTTTATTAGTTTTTATAGGAAATAAAAGTGATAAACCTATCATAATTAAAATTAATGGAATAATTACTTTTGAAAAAGATAATTCTATTATTGAATAATTGTATAACAAGAAATAAGTCCCAATAACTAACAATATCGCACTTGTTATATTTAATTTTTTAACATCCATAATTTCTCCAATACCAAATAAAATTAAAAGTACAGGCCAAATTTTAAAGAAACTTAAAGAAAAATTAAACATTTCCATATTGTCAAATAATATAACTACTCCTAAAATTAATACCGTAACTCCAAGCAAAGCTTTTTTTACCATTTTTTCAACTCCTTCTACAAAAATTATAACATTCAAAATAAAAAAAAGATAGTAACTATCTTTAAATTTAAAATATTACTTTTATTAATACTATAGCAGCTAAAATAAGTCTATAGTATGCAAAGATTGCAAAATCTTTCTTTTTAATATAATTAAGTAAAAACTTAATACTTATTATTCCGAATATTGCAGCAGTAATAATTCCAATTACGAGATTTAAATTAAACTCATCTATCATACTTGGAAACTTTAGTGCGGTTGCTCCAAAAATTATTGGGGTAGATAACATAAATGTAAATTTAGCACATGCTTCTCTAGAAACTCCCATAAGTCTACCCGCTAAAATTGTTGTTCCTGATCTCGAAAAACCAGGAAAAATAGCTAGTGCTTGACTTAAACCTATAATAAATGTCTGTTTTAATGTTAAATCTTTATATTCTGTTGGTTTTTTATAATGCTTTTGAGCCCATTTATCACCAACATATATTAAAACACCCATAACTGCTAGAGCTATTGCTATTACTGGAATTAGTCCTCTAAATATATTTTCAACATAATTTTCTAAAAGTTTCCCTATTAAAGCACCAGGAATAGTAGCAATTACTAAATACCAGAACATTTTATTTTCAAAAGAATTTTTTTTATGAACAACTTTGTTGAAAACACCTCTTACAAGTTTTATCCAATCTTTATAAAAAACGGTTAAAACTGCAATTAAAGTTCCAAAATGAAGTGCGACATCAAAAGCTAAACTGTGCTCTGGAAAACCAAATAAGTATGGTACTAAAATTAAATGTGCTGAACTTGAAATAGGTAAAAATTCACCAATACCTTGAACTATACCTAGTATTATACTTTGAATTATTTCCATTTTAATTCTCCTTCTAAATAATGTATATTAAAATTATATTAGAAATATAATTTAAAGTAAAGATATTTTGTTATTCATCTTGACAAAAAAATTAAAATTAAATAAAATAATTATACATGCAGATGTAGTACAATGGCTAGTATACGGCCTTGCCAAGGCTGAGATGCGGGTTCGATCCCCGTCATTTGCTCCATTTGAATACAAACCCTTATTTTATAAGGGTTTTTCTTTTAGAAAAATGAGTTAGGTACTATTTAGGTACTA
>CALVYE010000065.1 GCA_944372025.1 uncultured Bacilli bacterium
ACATGTATGTCCTGTAAATACAAAAGTTATAAATCATCATGTTTATAGACATACATATTCACCTTGTTATACTTGCTGTGAAGAAAATGAAATTTGCCATGTTAATGAAGGATCATGTTGTTGTTTTAGATAATCAAAATAAAATCTCTTTTCCTAAGAGATTTTATTTTGTAAAGTTTTGTAAAATATCTTATCATTAACTAAAATATTTAGTATAATTAAATTGGTGATAAAAATGGGAAAATCTGAAATTATTAAAAATATCGCTGATGCAATTAATTCTAATGAGGATTTAAATACAAAATATAAAGATAACATCCCTATAATTTGTGATTTTGCGGGAGAACTTTTAGAACTTCAAAAAAATTTCCCCGAAATAGAATTTGATAATTTCATTAATAATTTAAAAACTTTAAAATTTGAAGATGGAATAGATCCTAAAAAACAAGCTTTTGCAAAATATGATATAAATAAAAATAAAATCATTTTATATGATATAGATCGAAGAGAAAGTTTAGATGGTGAAAAAAAATATCACCTATTTAAAAGTCTTTTAGATGTTGCTATATCTAAAAGAACAGAATATCATAACTTTTATGGAATTGTTACTAAAAATGGTGAAAATATAGCTTTAAATAATGCTTTATGTGAAAATATATTAAGTTTGATGTTAGATGAATCACGATATAATTCCTTAGATTTAGAAATGAAAATTCTATATCAAATTGAAGAAATTTTGGGTAATGAGATTATAATTAGTGCCTTATTTAATTCAAAATATAAGTTAATAGAAAAAGCATTTCAAGAAAATTATAATATAGATTTTAAAAATATTTATCAAAGACTTGATAGACTTATGAATCTCAACCTCGGTAAAGAAAAGGAAAATGCATATGATAATGAACTAATTAACCAAATACAAAGGGAATTAATAAATGCATATCTTATTTCATATGCAAAAAAAGAAAATATAGATACTGATATAACACCATTTATTGAAAATATAATAATTAATGATTCAATTGAAACAAAAAATAAGAATGGTTTAAGTAATGTTTTTATAAATCTTCCTAAAAATACTGATTTAGTAAAATTATCAATAGAAGGATGTAAATCTGGGATTATAAGTAATAGTTTATCTTCTAAATCATTATAAAATTAAAAGACAAATTCAAAATAAAATTGAATTTGTCTTTTTTAAAATGGAAATTTCATGTTTCCATTAGAAAATTGTTTCATCATTTTTTTCATTTGCTCAAATTGATTTAACAATCTATTAACATCTTCTACTTTCATACCTGAACCTTTAGCAATTCTAATTTTTCTACTAGCTTTTATAATTTCAGGATGTCTTCTTTCTTTAGGTGTCATAGATAAAATTATAGCTTCTACATGTGCCATTTGCTTTGGATCAATATTAATGTTATTTAGCCCCATCTTTTTCGCACCAGGGAGCATTTTTAAAATATTTTCTAAAGGTCCTAATTTTTTAATTTGTTTTAATTGAGATAAAAAGTCTTCTAAATCAAATTTCCCACTTTGCAATTTCTTAACACTTTTTGTTGCTTCTTCTTCATCGATAACTTCAGATGCTTTTTCGACAATTGATAAAATATCTCCCATATCTAAAATTCTATTTGCCATTCTTTCAGGATCAAATTCTTGAAGACCATCTAATTTTTCAGATACACCTATCATTTTTATAGGTACATGTGTTAGATGCCTTATTGAAAGTGCAGCACCACCCTTAGTATCACCATCTAATTTAGTTATAATCGCACCTGTAAGAGGTAATTTAGAATTAAATCCTTCAATTACATTAATAATGTCTTGTCCTACCATTCCATCTACAACTAGTAATATTTCATGAGGATTTATCCTATCTTTTATATTTACTAATTCTTGCATTAATTCTTCATCAATATGAAGTCTACCAGCAGTATCAATTAAAATATAGTCATATCCCTTTTCATCAGCATATTTAATCGCATTTTCACTTATTTCAACAGGATTTCCTTTACCTTCAGAATAAACTTCAATATTTAATTCTTTTCCAATTTGTTTTAATTGATCAATTGCGGCTGGTCTATATACATCACAAGCGACAAATAATGGTTTTTTATTATATTTTTTTCTAAGTAAATTCCCTAATTTTCCAATAGTTGTAGTTTTACCACTACCTTGTAAACCAACTAACATTAAAATTGTAGGTTTTTTATCTGTAACAAGAGGTTCTTTTTCGCCACCTAATAACTCCACTAATTCATCTTTTACAATCTTTACAAACATTTCTCCTGGAGATAAACTTTTTTTAACTTCTTCTCCAAGAGCTTTTTCTTTTACATTATTAATAAATTCTTTTACTACTTTATAGTTAACATCAGCCTCTAAAAGTGCGAGTCTAATTTCACGAGTCATTTCACCAATATTTTCTTCGGTAATTTTACCATAACCTTTGATTTTTTTTAATACATTTTGAAGTCTATCACCTAAGTTTTCAAACATTATTTTCACCTTCTTTACTGAATAATTATAACATATTATTCATCTTTTTCATTTATTTCATCTTCATTTTCATTATCATATTTTTTTAAAACATTTTCTAAATCTTTTTGTATTAATTCATCTAAATTTTCAACAGATAATAAAACATCATTATCTTTAGTATCACTCTTATACATTTAATTCACCTCATAATATATTTCTTATTTTACCATATTAAATAATTTTTTTGCATTCTTATACATTATTTTATCTATAAATTTATTATCATATTTTGTTTTTAAAATATCTCTTAACTCAAAGTTTATATTTTCCAAATTAAAAGTTTCTAGTCCATGATAGCTTTCATCAGGATTAAAGTTCATATCATCGGTACTTAAAAGTATTTTATCTTCACTAAATCCTAGTTTAAGAATATGATCTATATGTTCTAAATACTTTGCTTTCCTATCTTGAATAGTTTCATTATCAGTATTTAAAGATACAAAATTTCTATTTGAAAATAAGCCAATATATCCACCAATATCACGTAATTTTATCAATTGTTCATCCGTAAGATTTCTTTTCCTGTCACATAATGTTTTACAGTTAGAATGAGAAGCAATTATTATAGGATTTTTTGAATTAAAATTTCCTTTTTTTAATAATTCTATCATATCATCAAAAGTTTTCTCATTAGCATGTGATAAATCTATTATTATTCCTAATTCAACAGCCTTCTTTATAAAACTTTTACCTAAATTAGTTAACCCTTTATCACTACGATTACCTGAACCATATTTATTTTCGTTATTCCATACTAATATAATTGAACGAAGCCCTAAATTATATAAAGTTGACAATTCTTTATCATCTTTTATGTAATCACATCCTTCGATACTATAAAGAAAATCAGTATTAGGATTAATTATTTTTTCTTTTTTTAATTGATTTAATATTTTTATACTTCGTGAAAACATTTTAATAACATCATATGGATACTCATCTATTCCAAGTTCTTCTAACATTTCGTTTTCACTCATAAAATAAAGATTTATAATTCCACCTATAATATTGTTTTCATTATAAATCTTTTTACACAAATTAAGTGTTTTATTAATATTACCTTTATCGTTATTTTTCAAGAAATTAAAATAAAGAATAGTTAATAAATCATAATGGATATCATACATAATATTCCCCCTTATATTAAGTTTTCGATCTTATCCATTAATTCCTTATCTTGGGTCTCTTTTAAAATTTTTCTAATTTTTTTAGCTTTACTTAAAAGTTTTAAATTTTCCTCATAATATAGTAACTTTTCATTTGCTTCTTTTAGTTGTTTATGAACTGCATTCCTACTAATTTCATTATTTTCACTAATTTCAGAAAGAGAAAGATTATTAAAATAATAATCCTCAAAATATTGTTGTTGTTTATCAGTTAATAAACTACCATAATAATCATACAACAATACATATTTGATATTTTTATCCATTATTTATACCTGAATTAGTAGGTATATATTTATATGAAAATGGTATTGAACTATTTAATTCTCGATTATCATCTAAATTTTTATTTTTACAATCTTTTTCTAAAATAGAATAAAATTTATTGAATGCTTTTGCAAAATCAGGATATCTTGTATTTAATTTTGATAAATAGAATCTAGTGGGATTTTGATTAAATACAAAATAATAATTACCATCTTTTCTAAAAAATCTAATAAAATCTAATTCATTTCCTTTACCTTTATCGCTATGTATCTTAAAACATTGTCTTCTAGCATTGTAAACAGGTGTTTCTTGAAATCTTGTTTCGTAAAATTCTTTATAATTAATTAAAGCATTTGATAAATCATCAAAAAGTTTGGCGGTCGCAAAATAGACATTTTGGGTATCTTCGTTAACCATACTTTTATCATCAATCATAAAATATGCTTTTTCTTTACTACTCATATTTTTAGGCGTTTTAAGTTTCATACTAAAATCTAAATTACCATTAACATTTACAGATACTTCTAACTTTTTCCCATTAATATCTGTAATTTCTATTTTATTATTATTTTTACTTAAATCCATTATAAATTCCCCCTAAAATAGGTCTTTAAATAAACCATAAATGTATTTTTCAATATCAAATACTTTTAAATCGTTAATACCTTCTCCAAGTCCTATATACTTAACTGGAATATTTACTTCTTCTTTAATAGCCAGCACAATTCCACCTTTTGCAGTACCATCTAATTTGGTTAAAACAATTCCTGTTATATCTGTTATTTCTTTAAAATTCTTTGCTTGGCTAATTCCATTTTGGCCAGTAGTTGCATCAATAACTAGTAGAGTTTCATGAGGTGCGTTAGGAATTAATTTTCCTATAACTTTGTTTACTTTTTCTAATTCTTTCATCAAGTTTACCTTATTTTGAAGTCTACCTGCAGTATCGATTAAAACTACATCGTAATTTTCGTTTTTAGCAACTTCAATTCCATCATACATTACACTTGCAGGATCAGCATTACTTTTACCAACTACTTTACATCCTACACGATTTCCCCATTCTTCAATTTGTTCTACCGCTCCTGCTCTGAATGTATCGCCAGCTATCATCATAACTTTTTTACCTTTATCTTTTAATTGTTTAGCTAACTTTCCAATTGTCGTAGTTTTACCAACACCATTAACACCTACAAACAAGATTACTGTTGGTCCATTTTCTGCATAATTAATTTTATTTACTATTACTTCATTATTTACATATATTATAAATAATTCATCGACAATTATTTCTTTTAAATCAGCTGTATCTTCTATTTTTTCCTTTTTTACTCTAGATTTTATTTGATCTACAAAATTCATAACTGTATTTACACCTATGTCAGCCATAATTAAAATTTCTTCTAGTTCTTCAAAATATTCTTCACTTACCTTTTTATATTTTGAACTAAGAAGACCTAATTTTGATGTAAATACCTTACGAGTTTTTTCTAGTCCTTCATCATAGCTTTGTAACTCTTCTTTAATTTCGATATCTTTATTTACAGTGCTATCTTTTTTAAAAATATTTTTAAATTTATCAAATAATCCCATAGTTTCACCCCATATTAAGCTTAATACGTTAATTGATTAATTATAACAGTTTTATAAAATAAAATCAAATATTATATGGCAATCGCTTAAAAAAATTAAAGGTTAACTGATACTTGGAATAACTTCAAATATCAGTTTT
>CALVYE010000066.1 GCA_944372025.1 uncultured Bacilli bacterium
AACTACTATAAAAGATTAAAAATACCACACTTGGAAAGGCAACCCCTTATTTTTTTACCACACTAAAAAGAGTAACAGGTGTAACTTTGCCATTTTTAAGTTATGGTGGCAGTAGTTTACTTATAACAATGATAAGTATGGGAATACTATTAAATATTTCTAGAAATTCTAATTAAGTTTTGTAATACTTCATTATAATGTTGTTATTTTTAACCATTTATACATATTAATAATATGGTATAATTATTAATGAGGTATTGGAGGTAATATGTTGAAAAATAAAGTAGTAAAAATTATTATAATAGTAGTACTATTGATATTAATTATAATTGGAATATTTTTTCTTTATAACTATTTAAGAATTAAAAATGCAAAGATAGAAGTAGAACTTGTAGACAATTTAACTTTAGAATTTAATGATAAAAAGAAAGTATCAGATTTTATTACAAAGATTAATGGAGAAATCATCGATGATTATGAAATCGATTCAACTAAATTAGGAGAAAAAGAGATTAACTTTAAATTTATTAACGATGACAATATAAAAGTTTCATATACATATAAAATTGAAGTTATAGATACTGTAAGTCCTGTTGTTTGGCTTAGTAACTCATATAGTATTTTAAAAGGTAGTGATATAGATTTGACTGAAAAAATACTATGTGGAGATAATTATGATAATAATCCTAAGTGTTATATTGAAGGAAGCTATGATGTAAATAATGCTGGAGATTACTCTTTAGTGTTTAAAGCCGAAGATAACAGTGGAAATATAAAAGAACAACCTTTTACTTTAAAAGTAGTAGAACCATCTAACAATCAAAATAGTAATACAAATACTACAAAAACTTATACATATTTTGAAGATGCAAAAGCAAAATATAAAAATGATAAAACTAAGATTGGTCTTGATATATCTAGTTGGCAAGGTGATGTAGATTTTGAAAAAATAAAAGCTGCAGGTGTAGAATTTGTAATGGTTCGTGTAGGTTACACTAAAGGTATTGATGGAGAATATGTTTTAGATACCAAATTTATTAGAAATATGGAAGAAGCCAAAAAACATGATATAGATGTAGGAGTATATTTCTATTCATATGCTAATTCTATAGAAGCTGCCAAAAAAGAAGCTAAGTGGGTTTTAAAACAAATAAAAGATTACGATATTAAACTTCCTATAGCGTACGATTGGGAAGAATGGGGAAATTTTAACGAATACAATTTGAGCTTTTTTGGATTAACAAGTATGGCTGATGCATTTTTAGATACTGTCAAAAAAGAGGGTTATGATGGAATGCTATATAGTAGTAAAGCCTACTTAGAAGGTATTTGGTTACCAACTGACTATGATATTTGGTTAGCTCATTACACCGACAAAACTGATTATGAAGGAGACTATAAATTATGGCAACTTTGTAATAATGGTAGGATAGATGGTATAAATGGAGATGTCGATATAGATATAATGTATTAATAAGGTAATGTTATTTTAAACATTTCCTTATTTTTATTACAATTTATTCATTTACTTTTTTTAACATTTTTGTATAATTAAATATAGTAAAAAGGAGGTGGAGTCTCTTGAATGAATATATTATACCAATTAAATACGCAATCATAATTTTTCCCTTAATCGCATTTCTTTTCACACTTCCTTATATTATTCATCTATATCGAAAATATGGTTCAATTTCAATATTTAGGTCTTTTATTATTTATTCATTCATTTTATATTTAATAACGATATATTTTCTGGTAATTTTGCCATTACCAAAAATAAGTGAAGTTGCAAAGTATACGACTCCTTATACACAGTTAATTCCTTTTAACTTTATTATAGATTTAATTAATAATACTTCGTTCGTTATAACAGATCCAAATACATATTTAAAAGCCTTAAAAGAGCCTTATTTATACACTATTATTTTTAATACTTTTATTACTGTTCCTTTAGGTATTTATTTAAGGTATTATTTTAAATGTAGTTTTAAAAAGACTTTATTATTATCTTTCTTACTTAGTTTATTTTTTGAACTTACTCAACTTACAGGACTTTATTTTATTTACCCTAGACCATATCGTTTATTCGATGTTGACGATTTAATAATTAATACATTAGGTGGAATATTAGGGTATTTAATTACTCCAATTTTCTCTAAAATTTTACCTAGTAGAGATAAAATAGATAAAGCATCGTTTGAAAAAGGAAAACATGTTTCTTATTTTAGAAGATTGGTAGCTTGGGGAATAGATTTTATATTTGTAATTATTAGTACGGTTTTTCTTCAATTTTTTATTAATCCTAGAATAACTGACAACCTACCTGTTTCAATGTTTTTGTTAACATTTATTTTGTATTTTTCACTTTTAGAGGCTATAACAGGTGGAAAAACAATTGGAAAAGCTATTGTAAAAATAAAGGTAGTAGATATTAGTTTTGATAAAGCAAAAATATATCAATACTTTTTAAGATATTTGTTGTTGTATGGAGTATTTGCTTTTCCTAGAATTGTTTTTCAATTATTATCTTATAGTGGAGTATTAGGAATTTTTATTGCATTCTCATTAGGATTAATATTCATAATTTATTATTGCAATCTCTTTTTTGGAGTTTTATTAAGAAAAAAAGTTTTATTATATGAAAAATTAAGTAAAACAACCCATATAAGTACAGTAACTATAAAAGATGATAAAGAAGAAACAAAAGAAAAAATAGAGAATAACGTGGAAGAATAATATCATAATTATTATTCTTTTTTCATATAATTTATTGGTGATACTAATGAAGGATATAGATGAAATAAGAAATAGACTCAAAAATAAGAATAAGAAAAACTCTAATAAATCTTATAGTATTAAAAATTTAAAAAGTAGTAAATTTTTAAAACCTTTTTTGTACAAGTTCTTAATTACTTTAGTTTTAGTACTTGCTGTTTTAGTAGTAACTAAAACGAATGATAAATATAAAGCTATTATTAAACAAAATGTATATGATAAGAACTTTAGTTTTGCTACTATAAATAATTTATATACAAAGTATTTAGGTTCAGTTTTGCCTTTTAAAGATTTGAAACTTTTTAAAGATGAAACACAAACTACATTTGATGAAAAATTAAAATATAGTGAAGCTAATAAATACTTGGATGGAGTAAAACTTACTGTAGAGAAAAATTACTTAGTTCCAATACAAGAAAGTGGTATGGTTGTATTTCAAGGCGAAAAAGAAGGATATGGAAACATTGTTATAATTCAACAAATAAATGGAGTTGACTTGTGGTATGGAAATTTACAAAATATAAATGTCGAACTTTACGATTATGTTGAAAAAGGTAAATTGTTAGGCGAAGCTAAAGGAACAAATCTTTATTTAGTTTATCAAAAAGATGGAGAATATGTCGATTATAAAGAGTATATCAAAGAAAATTAAATTTCATCCTATATTCTTTTTTTTAGCTTTCATTTCAGTAATAACAGGATTATTTAAAGAATTTTCAGTATTTTTCTTGATTATATTTTTTCACGAAATGGGGCATGTTTTAGCCGCACTTCATTTTAAATGGAATATAAAATCTATTAATTTTTATCCTTTTGGAGGTTTAATAAAGTTTGATGATTATATAAATAGACCTATTAGAGAAGAATTTTTAATTGTGATGTCTGGAATAGGCGCTCAAATAATATTTTATTTTTTTATATGTATTCTACATAATTTTTATTATATAAATGATTCTTTATTTATAATGTTTAGAAATAACCACTATTCGACTATGCTTTTTAATTTAATACCTGTTTACCCATTGGATGGTATTAAAATAGCCAATCTATTTTTAACTAAATTTCTACCATTTAAAATATCGCATACAATTACCTTATTTCTTTCATATATATTTTTTATAATATTTTTATTATTTTCATTATATAATAATTTATCTATGAATACACTTTTAATAATATCACTCATCTTAAGTAAGATTATAGAAGAACAAAAAAATCATAATTACTATTTTAATAGGTTCATTTTTGAAAGATTTCTATACAATTTTAATTTTAAAAAAGTAAAAGTAATAAATAATGGTAAAATAAATAAAATGTATAGAGATAAAAAACATGTTTTTAAAATTAATAAAAATTACATTTCAGAAAAAACAGTCTTAAAAAATAGATTTACTCACAAATAAGAAATTTTTGTTTGACTAAATATATCTATTATGTTAAAATGGTTAATGTTTGTAGGGCCTCTAACTCTACAACCGCACAAAAAAGGTTTATAAAAACATTTAAAAATGTACCTTAATGGCGAGTCTTAGATTAAAGATAAGGAGGTATAATATGAAAGCAGTTATCGAAACTGGTGGTAAACAATATTATGTAGAAGAAGGTCAAGAAATCTATGTTGAAAAACTAGATGTTGAAGCTGGTAAAAATATTGTTTTTGATCACGTAATGATGGCAAATGGTATGGTTGGAACTCCATATGTTAATAATGCAAAAGTAACAGGTGAAGTTTTAAAACATGGTAAACAAAAGAAAATAACAGTTTATAAATATAAACCAAAGAAAAAATACCGTAGAAAACAAGGACACAGACAACCATATACTAAAGTTGTTATTAAAAAGATTGAAGTATAGTTATTATGATTAAAATTAGTATAAAAGGAAATAATAAAGTTATAGATAATATAACGATAAAAGGTCATTCTTTGTATGATGAAGCAGGCAAAGATATAGTTTGTGCATCTGTAAGTAGTATTGTTATAACTACTGTTAATGGAATTTTAAAATTATATAACGAAGCTTTAGAATACGAAGAAAAAGATGGATTTGTAAGTATTAATATATTGATGCATAATGATGTTATCGATAAATTAATTCTAAATATGATTGACTTATTTAAATCTTTAGAGAGAGATTATAAAAAATATATAAAAATAATATAATGAGGAGGTGTCTTTATGCCACAATTAATGAAATTAAATATTCAATTATTCGCACATAAAAAAGGTAAAGGATCTTCATCAAATGGTAGAGATTCTGCTGGTAGAAGATTAGGTGCGAAAGCAAGTGATGGTGAATTTATTACTGCTGGAAGTATAATTTATCGTCAACGTGGTACAAAAATATATCCTGGTAATAATGTAGGAATTGGTAATGATCATACTTTATTTACTAAAATTGATGGATATGTTAAATATGAACGTAAAGGTAGAGATAAAAAACAAGTTAGTGTTTACGAAGCTATATAGTTTAGAAATAGTATAAATTAAAATTATACTATTTTTATTTTTAAATATAAGGTATAATTATTAACAGGTGATATTTATGTTTATAGATGAAGTTGTATTAAAAGTAATTGCAGGACAAGGAGGTAATGGATGTACCTCTTTTAGACGTGAAAAATATATACCTATGGGCGGTCCTAATGGTGGTAATGGTGGCAGAGGAAGCGATATTATTTTCAAGGTCGATGAAGGACTTAGAACTCTTATCGATTTAAGATATCAAAAGACTATCAAAGGTAAGAGAGGCGCACATGGTGAAGGCTCTGATAGAAACGGTAGG
>CALVYE010000067.1 GCA_944372025.1 uncultured Bacilli bacterium
AACAGTTTTAAATTTGAGTGTTTTCTCTTTTTTTATGTTTTTATAATTATTCCCACATCTAGTTTACTACATCTTTTTTTAAACAAAATTTGACTTTATAAGATAAATTTGATAATATATACGACCTAAAGGGGGAAAATAAAAAATGAATAAAGATGAAATACAATCTACAAAAGCTTTAACAAAAATGAATTGTATAAAAAAAGTTATTGAAATACTACAAAATTTAAATTTATTAGAAAATAGTGCTGATATGAAACAATATAATATTGTTCTAGATTATATTAAAAATGATAATTCAATGGATGATAATGAAAACTTTACTACCTTTAAAGTTACAGTTTATTCTAGTAGACTTTATGTTGGGCAAAGTAAAGAAACAAAGATGTTTGATTTTAATTTCAAATTAAAAGATGAGGATACAGGATTTGCAATATTTAAAAATATAAGAGAATACTTTTTGGAAAAAAATGACTTACAATATTCATGTTTTCAATCATCACATAATTTTGATAACTTAAAATATACTGAACACACAATATATACAAATCACAATGTTCATTTAACATCTATGATACACTCTAAAAAAGATGAAATGAAATTAGAAAAATTTCAAGAGAAAATTTGCAAAAAATATGGAAGATTCGTAAAAACTATCAATACATCTAATTTATCTAAAGATGAAATACAAATATTAAAAGCAAAACAAAAATCTAATATTGCATTTGCAATAATCGATACTTTAAATAAACTTAAAGAATGTGATATATCACGTTCGCACGTTTATGATATTGTACTAGATTATAAAGAATATAAAAATGAAGATTTTATAGTATTCAAAATTAAACTTTTAAAAAATAGAGCAAATGAAATATTTAATATGAATTTTAAATTAAAAGATAAAAATATTGGTATTGATTTATTTGATAAAATTTCTAGATATTTCGTAGAAGTTAATAAAAATTCAATGAAATACTTTGCAAATAGTTCATATAAAGAAACTGATTTAGAAAATAGCAAACACGTAATTAGTGCATATAATTCAAATCTTATTTGTAGAATGCCACAACAAAAATTTGATAATTTATGCAAAGGTTTTTCAAATACTTTACCATCTCCTAAAATTAATGTAAAAACAAAATAGTGCTTAGGCACTATTTTATTTTGTAATCATCTTCCAAAGAAAATTCTACATTTTCATTTATCCATTCTTTTCTAGGCTCTACATTATCTCCCATTAAAACACTTATTCGTTTTTCAGCTAAAGCTGCATCAGAAATTTTAACTTGTATTAAATTACGTGTTTCAGGATTCATAGTTGTCTCCCATAATTGTTCAGCATTCATTTCACCAAGACCTTTATATCTTTGTAAATCAACTTTACTATTTTTAGGAAATTTTTTTATAATTTCATCTTTTTCTTCAATAAAATAAGCATATTCTATTTTTTTACCCGAAGAAATTTTAAATAAAGGTGGAACTGCAATATATAACTTTCCAGCTTCGATTAAAGGTCTCATAAACCTATAAAAGAAAGTCAAAAGTAATACTTGAATATGTGCACCATCATCATCGGCATCAGTCATTATTATTACCTTGTCATATTGTGAATCCTCTACATCAAATTCTTGTCCTACTCCTGCACCAATAGTAGTTATAATAGTTCCTATTTCCTCATTTTTAAATATATCTTCAATTTTTGCTCTTTCGCTATTTAAAACTTTACCACGTAAAGGTAAAATCGCCTGAAATTTTCTATCTCTTCCTTGTTTAGCACTTCCTCCCGCACTATCACCTTCGACTAAGAATAGTTCATTCTTTTTAGGATTTTTACTTTGAGCAGGAGTTAATTTTCCACTTAATATTTTTTCTTTTTTATTACTCTTTCCTTTTCTTAGTTCATCTCTTGCCTTTCTAGCGGCTTCACGTGCTTGTTTACTAGTGACCGCTTTACTTATTATTTTAGTTGCAATTTCTTTATTTTCTTCTAAGAAAAATTTCATTTTTTCATAAGTAATACTTTCAACTATATTTCGTGCAACTGGAGTACCAAGTTTTCCTTTAGTTTGACCTTCAAATTGTAATAAATTTTCGGGTATCTTTAAAGATAAAACAGCGGTTAAACCTTCTCGAACATCATTACCATCAAAATTGCTATCTTTTGCTTTCAAATAATTATTAGCACGTGCATATTCATTGAAAACTTTGGTTAAAGCTGTTTTAAAACCTACTTCATGTGTACCACCATCACTTGTTTTTACATTATTTACGAAAGAAACTAAATTTTCATTATAACTATTTGTATATTGAAGTGCGATATCAACTTCTATTTTGTCTTTGATATCTGAAAAACTAAGAACTTTATTTAAAGGCTTTTTATTTTCATTTAAATATTCTATGAAAGCTTCCAATCCATTTTCATAATGATAAATTTCTTTTTTTTCATCTTCGATATCTTCTACTTCTACTGTAAGTCCAGCAATTAAAAAGGCATTTTCTTGCATTCTTTCACATACTGTCGTAAAAGAAAAAGTTGTCGTCGAAAAAATAGTATCATCTGGCATAAAAGTTACTGTAGTTCCTGTCTTTTTAGTATTACCTATCTTTTTTAAAGGAATTACAGTATGTCCACCATTTTCAAATCTTATATAATACTCTTTCCCATCTCTACGTGTTGTAACTTCCATCCATTTGGACAGTGCATTAACTACAGATGCACCTACACCGTGCAATCCCCCAGATACTTTATATCCACCTTCACTAAATTTCCCACCTGCATGTAATACCGTATAAATTACTTCAGGAGTAGATTTTCCACTTTCATGCATACCCGTTGGTAGACCTCTACCCTCATCAGTAACACTTACACTACCATCTTTGTTTAGGGTAACTTTTAAATAGTTACCATACCCGTTAATACATTCATCTATTCCATTATCTACAATTTCCCATACTAAATGATGAAGTCCTCTTTTATCTGTAGACCCTATATACATACCTGGTCTTTTTCTTACCGCTTCTAGCCCTTCTAAAATTTTAATCGACTTTTCATCATATTTTGTTGCCATAAACATCATCCTTTGCATACTTTCACTATATATAGTATAACATTAATTTAAATTTTCATAAATAAAAATTGGATAAATCCCCATAAAAAAACACCAAAATTTAAGTGTTTTTCGATTATAATACTATAAATTTATTTCTAATTGATGATACAATTTCTTCAAAAGTATTCCATAATTTTTCTTTAATTTCAGTATTTTGGATATATCCCTTTCGATTTAAGTATTCTAACTTATTAAAATAGTAAGTTTCAATTTTAATCAACTGACTATCAAAAACTGTTTTATCATAATTAGGAGTAGTTATATCTTCATTTATATCAATTTTTAACATCTCATCATCTAATTCTTGACACATTCTTCTAAACTCACCTTTAGTAGTAAAGCTGTCAAATTCTTCTTCCATAGAAAAATCATTATCTAAAGCAGAGTTTATAAAAGTAGAATATGGTCTATTTATTGGGTTATCTAAAATCATATTAATTCCTTTTGATATTATGTCATCAAATTTGTAATCGTGTATATAATCATTCACAGAAGCTATTATTAATAATCTTGTTAAATCTTCAAAAGGTTCATAATAATTATATACGTAATTATGAAGTCCATTAACCATATAACTATCTATACTATCATGTTCACGATTTATGATTGTTATTTTAGCTATTATATTGCAGAAACTTTCGGTAAATGCAATTCCATAAAATTCATTTTCTTTTTTATCTAATTTTGTTATTCCTTGTGAAGAAACTATACCATTTAGTTCTTTCATTTCACTTTTATTTATAGGTGTTAAAATTACATGTGCAAGTTCATGAATTGTTATAAAGGTGTTTTGTTTAAGGTCATCTGAAGTACCATATCTTATATTAAATCTTCCATTTATTATGTTAGTATCACCATAGTATCCACCACCTATTAATGTTCGGTCGGTATATACTGTTATTTTAGAAATTTTATCATCTAATTCTTCTGTAAATTTGCTAGCATATCTTTTTGTAAATATGTTTTGAAGTGCGATAACTGAATTATTAAATCTATCAATTTCTTTATTATATTCTTTTGGATCGACAGTAACTAACCTCATTTTATTCACACATCCTTCTATTTTAAATTATATCATAATGAATAAAGGGTGTAAATGAAAATAAAAACATTTGACATTTGCCAAATATTTTTATTAATCAAAGGTAACTTTTCCTATTAAACCATCTCTTAAATCTCTTAAAACAATGTTATAAACTTTTTCATAATCTACTTCTCCACCACGCATTATACATCCTCTTTTTTTACCTATAATATCTAAAGTTTCTAAAATATCTTTATCGTTTATTTTATTAATTCCATATCTATTTTTGAGTAACTCAGGATATTCTTTTTCTAGTTTTCTAAGAATATATAAACATACTTCATCTATAGGGAGAACTTCTTCTTTTATTACAGTCATACTTGCAAGGTTAAAAGCTATTTCTTGATTATCTAATTTTGGCCATAAAATCCCTGGTGTATCTAAAAGTTCAATATGTTCATTTATTCTAATCCAATCAAGTGTTTTAGTAACTCCTGGTTTATTCCCTACATTTACGGCTTTTTTTCCTACTAATCTATTAATTAAAGTAGACTTGCCTACATTAGGTATCCCTATAATTAGAACACGTGCTTTGCGTATTTTTAAACCTTTTTTAAGCCTTTTATCATTTATTTCTTTCAAAAGTTTTTTAGTAATTTCTATAATTTTGTTTACATTTTTGCCACTCATTAAATCTACATCTATGACTTCATACCCTAAACTTTTGTACTTTTCTATCCATTTTTTAGTTTTTTTAATATCACATAAATCTGTTTTAGTCATGATTAAAATACGTTTTTTATTTTTAATAATGTTATCAATATCTTTTATTTTTGAACTTTTAGGAATTCTGGCATCTATGACTTCGTATACTATATCTATAAGATCTATTTTTTCATTTATTAAACGTTTAGTTTTTGCCATATGTCCAGGATACCAGTTGATACCGATTTTGTAAACCCCCTCTTTTTTATTATCATTTGACATATAAATCACTTCCTCGCATAAAATCTATTTCATTATATCATACTTTTTAACCAAAAGAAAAAGTAGACATTAATCTACTCTATAAATTGTAATTTGAATTTATTTTTTTAATACTTTATTTAATGTTTTAATATGTTCTTTGGGATTAATTAGTGCATC
>CALVYE010000068.1 GCA_944372025.1 uncultured Bacilli bacterium
CTACAAACAAGGTTTACCTTTGTTTGTTATCCACATTATAAATCGGTATCATTTTAACTAATGTTTAACATATTTTTATTATAAATTTCTAATATCATTATATTAATTGTTTTAAAAATTATTACAAAAAAACTACTCAATAGAGTAGTTAATTTTCTAAATGGCGCCTGTTGTAGGACTCGAACCTACGACCTAACGGTTAACAGCCGTTTGCTCTACCGACTGAGCTAAACAGGCAGCTTTTTTTGAAGTACGTTTTAATTATAACTATTTATTATTTCGATGTCAAGCATATTTTTAATTTTTATTTAATATTATTTTATGCTAATATTAAATTTTTATTTAAAAAATCACACAATATCACATATTTTTGACAAAATACTGACATATTAATTGTGTATAATTAAAAATGTAATGGAGGTAGAGTATATATGAATTTAATGTCAAAAAATGATTTCTTTGATGATGCTTTTGGTTTATTAGATAGTTCCTTCTTCAAAAATTCTAATAATATCATGAAAACAGATATTTCTGTAAAAGATGGTAATTACATAATCGAAATAGATGTTCCAGGATTAAGAAAAGAAGACATAACAATAGATTATGATAATGGTTATGTAACAATATCTGCTTCTAAAGAAGAAAAAAAAGAAGAAAATGGAAAATATATTCGTCGTGAAAGATATTACGGAGAATACAAAAGATCATTTTATGTAGGTGATGTAAACGAAAATGATATAAAAGCTAATTACAGCGATGGAACATTAACAATTACTTTACCAAAAGAAGAACCAAAAGAAACCAAAAAACGAATTTTAATTGACTGATAACTATGTTTTCAGTCTTTTTTTTATTAAAAAATTGTTATACAATATTTATGGGGAATGATATTATGAATAATAGGGAATGGAACAAAGAAAAATACAAAAAATATATTGATTATTTAAAAAATTTAGAGGATAAAGAATATAAAAATTTCAATAGTAAGTTAGTTCCTAATATAGATAGTAAAAATATGATAGGAATAAGAATTCCAATATTAAGAAAAATTGCTAAAAAAATCGCAAAAAATGATTATTATAGTTTTTTAGAACTAGTACAAAATAAATATTTTGAAGAAACTTTAATTGAAGGTCTAGTTATCTCTAATATTGATAATCTTGATACTTTTAAAAAATATTATGAAAAATATATTAAGAAAATTGATAATTGGGCTACCTGTGATACTTTTTGTAATAGTCTAAAAATTGTAGAAAAAAATAAAGAAAAATTATTTGAATATTTTAAAGACTTTTTAACTATTGATTCCGAATATATTATTAGATGTTCTTTAATAGTTTTTTTGAATTTCTATAATGATGAAAAATACTTGAATGACATATTTAATTCAGTAAATAATATTAATAGTGAATATTATTATGTTAAAATGGCTGTTGCGTGGCTTTTAAGTATGATATATGTTAAATATCCTGATAAAACTTTAATTTTTTTAAAAAATAATAATTTAGATACTTTTACACACAATAAAACTATCCAAAAAATAATAGAATCTAAAAAAGTTAATAATGAAGAAAAAGAAGATTTACGTAAATTAAAACGATAAAACATATATTTTTTGACTAAATATAAGAATTGATGATATACTTATAATAGTTAAAACTATGGAGGTAATTTTATGGAAATTAGAAGAATTAATTATCAATATTTAGATATGTTAAGAATGTTAGAAGAAAGAGATAGAATTGTAGGTGCTAGATATTACAAAGATAAAAGTTCAGATGCTATTATTTTTGAATTTAAAGTTAAATCAAAAGGATCAATTAACAAATATGTTTTTCAGACAGATAATTATCATACATTAACTGATTGTCTTGATTTATATAGACAATTTAAGATAAATCAACGAAATAAAAAACTTCGTATAAAAAAATTTGCTACAAGAGCAACTGCATTCACCGCTGCATGTGTTATGAGTATATCAATTCCAATCGCCATAAATAGTATTGAAGAACACAAATTTCAAAACGAGGTAAACATTGAAACTAAAAGAGTATTAAGTGAGGTTGTAAATGAAAATCCAGGAATGAAAATGAGTAGTGAAGTAATAGATTCTATACGACAAGATGTTGAAGAACAAATGAAGATAGAACGTATTAAAGAAGAAAATAGAGAAAAACTAAGTTCTGGTGAATATTTAGATGATTATTATGAAAGAATATTCAAAGATGATCCTGATAATCCTGCATACCAAGCTTATCTTGAATATGTTAATGAAAAAAACGAAAAAATTGAAGAAAACGCTAAGAAAACAAGATAGCGTTTTTTAATTTAGTATGATAGAATACTGGTAGGTGATTTTATGAACTATATAAAAGGAAACTTTAGAAAATATATATATAATTCAGGAAAAGGATTTGTAGTAGGCCTTTTTAAAATTCGTGAAACAAATGATGAAGAACTAAAAGATTATATAAATAAAACTATAACGTTTTCTGGAAACTTCTTAGATTTAAATATGGACGATTTATATATTTTCTATGGTGAAGGAGTTAGACATCCAAAATATGGTTTTCAATATTCTGTCACTAATTATGAAAGAGTTAAACCTGAAGAGAAAGACGGTATTATAGAATTTTTATGTAGTGATTTATTTAACGGAATAGGTGAAAAAACTGCAAAATCTATAGTAGATACATTAGGAGATAGAACTTTAGATTTAATAATTGAAAACAAAGAAAACCTTTTATTAGTTCCTAAATTAAATGCTAAAAAAATAGATGATATTTATAATACACTTATGCAATATAATGAAAGTCATAATACAATTGTTTATTTAACCAATTTAGGTTTTTCAATGAAAGATGCGCTTAATATATATAGTACTTATAAAGGTCAAACTATAGCAAATATAGAATATAATATATATATGCTTGCTGAAGATATCGAAAATATTAACTTTGAAAAATTAGATGAGATAGCAAGACAAATGAATTATGAAAAAAATGATGAGCGAAGAATTGAATCATGTATAATATACGTTATGAAAAAATTACTCTTCGAAAAGGGAGATACATATTTATTAAAAGAAGATATAATAAACAATACAACTAAATATTTAGGCATTACTGATGATATTGAAATTAATCTAATAAATTTAAATAAAGATGGTAAAATAATAATAGAAAAAGATAAATATTATCTTGAAGAATTCTATAGTGCAGAAAAAAATATTGCAGATACTTTATATTACTTGTCAAATTTAAAATCAGATACAGTTAAAAATTTTGACAAACATATAAAAGCTTTAGAAAGAGATAATGATATAGAATATAATGAACAACAAATAGAAGCTATAAAAAAAGCAATGGAAAAAAACTTACTTATAATAACTGGCGGTCCAGGAACAGGTAAAACTACAATAATAAAAGCAATAGTACAAATGTATAAAGAAATCCATAATTATAATTATGATGAACTAGTCGATAAAATTGCTTTATTAGCGCCTACAGGAAGAGCTGCAAAACGCATGAGTGAATCGACACTTTTACCTGCATCTACAATTCACAGATTTTTAAAATGGAATAAAGATAATAACGAATTCTTAATAAATGAGTATAATAAAGATTTTAGTGAATTTATAATTATAGATGAAGTAAGTATGATAGATAATGCATTGTTTGATAGTCTTTTAAGAGGGCTAACACACAATGTCAAAATTATTTTAGTTGGTGATTATAATCAGTTACCAAGCGTTGGTTCAGGTCAAATTTTAAAGGACTTAATTGAAAGCGATATGATTGATACTGTACATTTAGATTTGTTATATAGACAAAATGAAAATTCATATATTGTAAATTTAGCTCATGAAATCAAAAATAATGATTTATCTTTGGACTTTTTAAATAAGAAAGATGACTATGCATTTATAGAATGTGATAGTTCATCAGTTGTAAGAAATGTAATTGAAATATGCAAAAAAGCTATGCAAAAGGGACAAATCTTAAAAGATATTCAAGTATTAGTTCCTATGTATAAAGGAATGAATGGGATTGACAATTTAAACATTAAACTTCAAGAACTATTTAATCCTAGTGATTTAGATAAAAAAGAAATTACTTTTGGAGAAGTCATTTTTAGAGAAAATGATAAAATTTTACAACTTACAAATATGCCCGATGATAACGTATACAATGGTGATATTGGAACGATCAGTATGATTAAAACTTCTCATGAATCTAAATCTAAAAAAAATGAAATATATGTTGATTTTGATGGAAATATCGTCAAATATGAACCTAAAGATTTTATAAATATTAAACATGGATATGCAATAAGTATACATAAAGCTCAGGGAAGTGAATTCAATAGCGTAATTATGCCCATAGATAATTCACATAGGCGTATGCTTTATAAAAAATTAATTTATACAGGAATTACACGTGCTAAAAAAAGTTTGGTTTTAGTAGGTAGTTCTAATGCCTTTAGTTATGCAGTTTGTAATGACCTTGTATACGATAGAAATACAACTTTAAAAGATTTTTTGTTAAAAAAAATAAATGTATAATTAAAAACTTTTAATCCAAAATAAAAATGCATATATGAAAATATATATGCATACATATTTTTTTAGCTAAGAGGTGATATATAAATGACAAAAACAAAAAAAATAATGGGATTGACTGCTTTAGGTATTGGTGCTTATCTTGTATATAGAAATAGAGACAAGATAATGGATGTTGCAAATAATGTTGCGCATATGATGAATAAAGATTATAAAGAGCTAGAAGATATGTTTAATTAAAAAATCATGACCAAAGTGTCATGATTTTTTAATATTAGATACAACTTCAAAATTTTGTTAACTAACGCATAAAATTACATTATTTTATAGTATTTTTACTTTTCGCTTCACCTATATAATCATCATGCTACATGAATTCGAAATTTACTTAAACATTCACAATTAAGAGTATTCATGATTATGGTGAAGTAAAGTAAATGTTGGAAAAAAATTAAGAGAAAATACAAGTTATATAATTAATTTGTATTTTT
>CALVYE010000069.1 GCA_944372025.1 uncultured Bacilli bacterium
GATTATAACAATAGAAAAGATGAATTAGAAAAAGAATTTAAAACAAAAGAATTTGATATTGAATATAAATATAAACATAAAATTAAAACATTAGAAAAAGAAAATAACCATTTACACAAGATAATTGATAAATTTTGGAATACTCTCGAAAAGTTTATTAATTGGATTTGTAAAAAGTTTGATATTGGTGAAGAAGATAATCTTATTAGAAATTTTCAAAAGGAAACTAATACTTTTATAGATCCAGAAAAACAAATAAAACACGAAGAAAGAGGAAAAGAGTGGGAGTTGGAGAGATAATTTGATAGATATATAAAATATAAACGGTTGACACAAAATAAATGTGAGGTTAAAAAATTTTGTATTTTGTTGTTATTTTATAGACTTTGTGATATAGTATACTTATAATACTATTTACATATAGTAGTTAATTAAGGGGGAGATAAAATGGGTAAAGTATATAATAAAGTTTCGCAAGTAAACATCAAATATTTAGGGATAATTATAATAATTTTTATTGTTTTTACTATGAATTCTATTTGTTTGGCAAATAATGAAAATTTAATTACAAATGATTTTGAATTAAATTCTCGTAGTGAAGTTAATGGAGAGTTAGCATACGGAATCTATATAAAAATAGGTGAAGAATATAAAACATTAGTAATAAAAGCAACAGACTTTAATCTGCCATCTAATTTGTATAATTATAAAGATGATATTCGTATGAGAATAACATATTCACCAGAAGATTATAAAGTTTATGATTGCAAGGTTATAAATTATAAAACTGGTGAAATTGTAGAAGATTTATCTGAAGAAAATTTAAATAAGTTATTTAATATTGAATATGGAAAAAATATTACTGAAAAACAATGGATAGATAAAATAAAATTATCTCAACTTAAAGAAAATGAATTTTATAAATATACAGCTAATGCTACAATTCAATTCCCTGAAATTGAAAATGATTTAGGAAAAAATTGTATTATTTATATTAAACAAAAAGATGATGAAAATTATGATAAAGAAATAAATATGGGGAAAAAAATTTCAGGAAATGGAGTTTCAATGTCATTCAATGAATATAATTCAGGGGAGTCATTTTGCATTATGTATAAAACACTTGAAAATAGTGAATTGATTAATTTAATTAATAAAGATGAAATTATTTATTTGAGTAAATATAAAGATGGAGATAAATTAGAATATCAATTTGAAAAATATATTTATAATGATACAGAAAAAGATATAACAATTAATAGTAAAGATGAAGCTTTTGGAATAGAAGATTCTAAATCAACTATAATCCCTAAAGGAGAAATTTGGGGTTATGATTGGATGATAGATTTTGCTAGTATTAGTTATTCAAAAGATACAAATGATAATGAAAATCAAAATAGTAAACCAGAAGAAGAAAATAATAAAAATGAAAATATTACAACGGAACAAACAAAAGAAGATAATACTATATCACCTTCAAAATTACCACAAACTGGAGTGAATTATTCAATATTATTTATAATAATTGGATTTATAATCTGTATTTTAATAATTGGATTAAAAATATCAAAATATAAAGATATAAAATAGAAAGGGATTAATATGGGACTATATATAGTAATAGGCTTAATAATATTATTAGTAACATATATTATTATAACCTACAATAAATTAATTGAAACTAACAACGTTGTAAAAGAAGCCTTTTCAACAATGGATGTATATTTGAAAAAAAGATGGGATTTAGTACCCAATTTAATTGAAGTTGTTAAAGGATATGCTAAACATGAAAAAGAAGTATTTAATCAAGTAACAACTTTAAGAACTAATATTTATCAAAATATGTCTATTAATAAAAAGATTACAGTAAACGAGCAATTAACACAAGAATTATCTAAAATAATCGCTGTGTCTGAAAATTATCCAGAGCTAAAATCTAATCAAAATTTTTTAGAGTTAAGTAGAGAATTAACTAAAGTTGAAGATGAAATCGCAAATAGTAGAAAATATTATAATGGAAGTGTAAGAATTTTTAATACAAAAATTCAAGTGTTTCCTAATAATATATTAGCAGGTTTATTTAGATTTAAAGAAGCAAATATGTTTGAGGCTAACATGGAAGAAAAAAACAATGTAAAGGTGGATTTATAACAATGAAAATAAATAAATTGACACTAATATTATTACTTGTATTTGTATTATTGTTTTTTCCTAATTATTCTGATGCAGAAACAAGAAAAATTGAATATACAAGTATTGAAAAAACTTCAACATTAAATATCGGAACACTTTATTTCTCACCAATAAATTTTAGAAATTTCTCTAATACGTCTGAAATATTTGGACTAGCTGGAATTGTACAAAACAATGGTAGTTCTGCACAAAATTTTATTGCTACAGCTGATTTTTATGATGGAAATTACAACTTAATTGCTACACTAGAATCAAATCAGTATGTTCCTGCTAATGAAAAGAATTCTTATAGTAATGTCGGAAATATATCAAAAATAAAAAGTGGCTATACAGCAGATGATATTAAATATTATTCATTAACTGTTAATACCAATAATGTATATGCATCTACAAACACAAATTTAAATAATACTTCCTCAACATATAATTCAAATAAATATGACTATGTAATAAATGACTACAAAATCGATATGGTTGTAAATGAAAACAATACATTTGATATTACAGAAACAATAAAAGCATATTTTAATACATCTAAACATGGAATCTTTAGAAAAATACCATTAAAAAACAATGTAACTAGATTAGATGGAACAAAATCAAATAATAGAGCTCAAATAACTAATATTACAGTTAATGAAGATTATACAACATCAAACGAAAATGGATATAAGGTTATAAAAATTGGTGATGCTAATACAACTATTACTGGTAGTCATACATATATAATAAAATATAATTATAATATCGGAAAAGATCCATTAAAAAATGTAGATGAATTATATTATAATCTAATTGGTGATGAGTGGGATACTATAATTGAAAATGTTTCATTTAATATAACTATGCCAAAATCATTTGACGAATCATTACTAGGTTTTTCAAGCGGTAATGTTGGAAGCACTAATAGTTCAAATGTAAAATATTCTGTAATCGGAAACACAATAACTGGAACTGTAGATACTGTTCTTGCACCAGGACAAGCGTTGACAGTAAGACTTACTTTACCTGATGAATACTTTATTGGAGCAGGTCAACCAATGGATAAATTTTCTGTTTTTGTTATTGTTATGTGTTTAGCGTTTATTTTAATAGCTTATAGTTTATGGGCAAAATATGGAAAGGATGATCAATTAGTTGAAACAGTTGAATTTTATCCACCTGAAAATTATAATTCGGCAGAAGTAGGATTTTTATATGAAGGTTCGGCAAGTAATGAAAGTATAATATCATTACTAATATATCTAGCAAATAAAGGATATTTAAAAATTGAAGAGACAGAAGAAAAAATGTTATTTTTTAATTCAAAAGGCTTCAGGATTACAAAATTAAAAGAGTATGATGGAAATAATGAATGTGAAAGAATATTCTTTAATGGATTATTTAAAGGTGCAAGTGCAGGAACTGTAAATATGAGCAAAGCAAAACAAATAATGCAAGAGGCTAAACTTCATGGAGAAAAAATAAGTTTTAAAGATGCTTTAGAGTTATCTATGGAAACTGGTGGTACTAAAGATTCTGTTACAGATTCAGATTTATATAATAGTTTCTATACAACATTAAATAGAATAAAATCCAAAATGAATTCTAAAGAAAACAAACATAAGATATTTGAATCAACTGCAAGTGGAAAAGGTAAATGGCTTATTTTAATGATTATTGCAGTATTTGTATTAATAACAGTGAAACCGATACTAGAATATGGAGAAGGTGGATTAGCAATGCTACCATTTGCATTAATATTCCCTGGAATAGGCTTTACAGTATTATTTAAAATGGTATTTGGAAAAACAAATTCTACAGTATATGTTAATGGTAGACCTTCGAAATCACCTTTAGCACCCAAAATTTTCGGACTTGTTTGGGGAGGAATGTTCGGTGGTATGCCTTGGGCTTTTATAGTGTTACCATGTTTATTACAAAATACATTTTATTTAATAACATATATTTTAGGAATTATTTGTATAGCCATTCTTGTTATATTTAAAAATATAATGCCAAAAAGAACACCTTACGGTAATGAAATTTTAGGGAAATTAAAAGGATTTAAAAGATTTTTAGAAACTGCTGAAAAACCACAACTTGAAAGTTTAGTTATGCAAAATCCTGAATATTTTTATAACATATTACCATACACTTATGCTTTAGGAATATCTGATAAATGGATTAATCAATTTGAAACTATTGCATTACAAGCACCAAACTGGTATGGTTCACATAGTGCATTTAGTGTTCACTCTTTTGGTACATTTATGAATTCTACGATGAACTCTGCAACAACAGCAATGTCATCTAGCCCATCAAGTAGTAGAGGTGGTTCAAGTGGTGGAGGTTCTTCTGGAGGAGGCTCTGGAGGAGGCGGAGGAGGTTCTTGGTAACTTCTTAAATAAAAAAACACTAATTTAATTAGTGTTTTTTCTATTTACAGTGATACTTATTATCCATAATCCACTCATAAACCTCATTTTCAGTAAGTTTGCCTTTTTTCATTTGATTAATTTTTTCTTTAGCCTGTTTTTTCCAATTTTCAAAGTCTTTAGCAAGTTTCTTGTTGTCCTTATTTTTCTTAACCTGCATAAATTTTTGTTGATATGTTCTCCTATATTCTCCCATAGCTTTATTTTGTTTTAATCTTTCTGTATAAGATTGGAAAGCACCTAAATCTCTACAAGATTTTGATTTTTCTTTTGGATA
>CALVYE010000070.1 GCA_944372025.1 uncultured Bacilli bacterium
CAGGAAAAATAGGAAGAAAATAAAATACAAAGAAGAGCGGTTCCAAGAGAGGGAGAAGTAAGTGTCGAGGTAAAGCAAATGCTTTACCTCGACCAATTTGTGTGCCAGGCATGGCATATAGCTAGGTGGTGAAAGTCCACTATGCGCGTAAGTATCTGCGAAGTATTAGGGAAGCACAACGCATTAACAGTGATGTTAGGGCTAAAGGAAGTGTGAAACAAAATCGTGGCTCAACGAACAGAAACTTGATACTAAGACTGTATAAACGGATAAGATTACAATTCAAACTAAAGTCCAAAAGATACACGTAACTTCATATTAATGGTAATATAAGAATGTACAAAAAATGTAACTTCTCGTTATAATAAAACCTAATTACAGTGTAACAAACAAAGAAATATACATAAATAATAGTTCAGGCACTTATACAGGACGAAGTGGAGGAAGTTTAAATAGTTCTTCTATAGCATATGGAAGTTATTCATATGATGATAAAAATTGTTCAACATATGGTTCTTCATTATGTACAGGAGATAAAGAAGCAAGAAAAGGAACAGGAGCAAGTACAACAGGTACAATATATGGAATCTACGATATGAGTGGAGGCTCTTTAGAAAGTACAATGGGAAATTGGGCAGGAATAGTATATGATTCAGGATTTACAGAAAGCAACTTACCAGGAGGTAGCAATGCTTCAAAATATTATGAAAAATATACAGGTATAAGTTCGGGTATGCCAACTTCTACAATTTCAATAAAAGGAGATGCAACATACGAAACAATGTGGTGGTATTACGATGATCCTTTCTTCATTTTAGATGGTTACCCATGGTCTAGTCGTGGGGGATCTTATAATTATACTACTTCTGCTGGAATATATCGTTATGACTATAATTTTGGTAGTGGATCTGGTAGTGTTAGTTTTAGAGTATCATTAATACCTTAAAATATAATAAAGAATCAAATAAAAAATTGTAAATCTAGTTGATTTTTAAACTATAATTTTATATACTATATGTAGTTTTTCAAAAAACTTAGAAGAAAAGTAGTAATAAAATATAGTTTTTTAGAGAGTTGATGCTTTGGTGAAAATCAATAAATTATTTTTATGAACTTGTTTCTTTGTTAAAAGTTTTCGTTTCCCGCGTTAAGGAATACTAAAGTGCATAGTTTATCTATGAATTAAGGTGGTACCGCGATAATTCGTCCTTAAAATAAGGATGAATTATTTTTTTATAGGAGGTCTTTATGAAATCATTAATAATATTTATTGTAATATTTACTATTTCTTATTTATTTTATATATTTTTTGTTATACTTAGAAAAAAGAATAAAAAGTTTAATTCTAAAAAAGTTAGAGTTGAAGAAAATTTTTTGATAAATAAGTATAAATTAGATATGAAAAAAATAAACTATAGAAAATTTTTATTTCTTATTTATTTTTGCAATAGTGTAATTATTGGTATAACGGTAACCATTATAGGAAATATTGATACAAAAGTTTTATGGCAACTCTTACTTGCGCCTCTAGCTTTATTTCCAATGATTTTAATTAGCTATACATTAATAGGAAAATATTATGTTAAGAAAGGTTGTGTTAAAGATGTATAATTTTAGTGAAATAGAAAAAAAATGGCAAGAATATTGGGAAAAACATAATTCATTTGTTGCTTCGAATACTTCAGATAAACAAAAATACTATATTTTAGTTGAATTTCCATATCCTTCAGGTGCGGGACTTCATGTTGGACATGTAAGAAGTTATACCGCACTTGATGCAATGAGTAGAGTTAAAAGAATGCAAGGATATAATGTTTTATTTCCAATGGGATGGGATGCCTTTGGTCTTCCTGCTGAACAATATGCAATTAAAAACAAGGTTCACCCTAAGGAAGCTGTTAAAAGAAATATTGAAGTTTTTAAAAAACAAATTCAAAATTTAGGTTTGTCTTTCGATTGGACTCGTGAATTTGCAACTACAGATGAAGATTATTACAAATGGACTCAATGGCAATTTTTAAAATTTTATGAAAAAGGAATGGCATATAAGGATAAAAAGCAAATCAATTGGTGTCCTAATTGTAAAATCGGACTATCTAATGAGGAAGCTGAAGGTGGAGTATGCGAAAGATGTGGTCATAGTGTTGTTAAAAAGGAAAAAGAACAATGGCTTTTAAGAATGAGTGATTATGCTGAAAAATTACTTGCAGGTTTGGATGACACAGAATTTGTAGATAGAGTTAAAACCGCGCAAATTAATTGGATAGGTAAGAGTGTAGGAGCAGAAGTAGATTTTAAACTTTCAGATTTAGATGATACTTTAAAAGTATTTACTACGAGACCTGATACTTTATATGGAGTAACTTTTATGGTTGTGTCTCCTGAACATAAAGTAATTGATAAATATAAAGATGAAATTAAAAATTATAATGAAGTTTTAAAATATAAAGAAGAAGCAAGTAAAAAAAGCGAGATTGAAAGAACAGATGCAACTAAAGAAAAAACAGGTGTTAAACTTAAAGGAATATATGCTATAAATCCTGTAAATGGAGAAAAAATAGAAGTATGGACTAGCGATTACGTTTTAACTAATTATGGTACAGGTGCGATAATGGCTGTACCTGCACACGATGAAAGAGACTATGCATTTGCTAAGAAGTTTGGTATAAATATTATTGAGGTAATCAAAGGTGGAGATGTTTCAAAAGAAGCATATATTGGAGATGGAGAAATGGTTAACTCTGGAATTCTTAACGGATTAACTAATAAAAAAGATTCAATCGATAAAATGATAAAATATCTAGAAGAAAATAAAATAGGTAAAAAAACTACTAATTATAGATTACAAGATTGGATTTTTTCTAGACAAAGATTCTGGGGAGAACCAATACCTATGATTTATTGTAATGAATGTGGATGGGTTCCTGTACCATATGAAGATTTACCTGTCACTTTACCTGAAGTTACATCTTATGAACCTACAGACAATGGTGAAAGCCCACTAGCAAACATTACCGAATGGGTAAATACTAAATGTCCTCATTGCGGTAAAGCAGCTAAACGTGAAACCGATACAATGCCTAACTGGGCAGGATCAAGCTGGTACTATTTAAGATATATGGATCCTAAAAATGATAAAGAATTTGCTAGTATGGATGCAATGAAATATTGGGGAATGGTAGATTATTATAATGGTGGTATGGAACATGCTACTAGACACTTATTATATGCAAGATTTTGGCATAGATTTTTATACGATAATGGATTAGTACCATTTCCTGAACCATTCAAAAAACGTGTTGCGCACGGTATGATTTTAGGTGAAAATGGCGAAAAAATGAGTAAAAGTAAAGGTAATGTTGTAAATCCCGATGACATGGTAAAACAATATGGTGCCGATGCTTTAAGAACTTATGAGTTATTTATTGGAGACTATGAAAAAGATGCTTCATGGAGTGAAAATGGTCTTAAAGGATGCAAAAGATTTTTAGATAGAGTATATAGATTGAAAGATAAAGTAGTAGAGGGATTTATGTATTCTAAAGAAATTGAAAACTTAATTCATAAAACAATTAAAAAAGTTACAAATGATATAGAAACTATGAAATATAATACAGCAGTTTCTTCACTTATGATTTTAACTAATGAATTTGAAAAACTTGAAACGATTACAAAAACAGACTATAAAACTTTATTAATATTACTTAATCCAATCGCACCTCATATTACAGAAGAATTAAATGAAATCTGCAGTTTAGGTAGACCGATAGTTGAATGTAGATGGCCTGAATATTTAGAATCAAAAACAATTGACAATGAAAAAGAAATTGCAGTTCAAGTTAATGGAAAAGTACGTGCAACTATAAAAATTGATTCTAGTATGGATGAAGAAGAAATAAAGAAACTAGCCTTAAATGAAGAAAATGTAATTAGACATACAAAAGATAAAAGTATTGTTAAAATAATTATAATTAAAGATAAAATCGTAAATATTGTAATAAAAGATTAATAGAGCAGAATTCTATTAATCTTTTCAATTTTAATTATTTAAATGTAAACCACATGGTTAGCTAAAAACTATAAGAAAAACCAAGAAGTCATAATTACAAAAATGTAATGTACAAGTACAATTATTGACTAAAGGTTAGTGGACAAACTAAATATAACTTGTCCATATAATTGTCGAAAAAACGCGTATTTAATAAAAAAATAGTTTGGAGAAATTCCAAACTATCGAACTTTTATAAATAAAATGGTCGGGAAGACAGGATTTGAACCTGCAACCTCATGGTCCCAAACCACGCGCACTGCCAAGTTGTGCTACTTCCCGATTACAAAAAATTATTGGTGCGCCTGAAGGGATTCGAACCCCTGACCTTTTGGTTCGTAGCCAAACACTCTATCCAGCTGAGCTACAGGCGCGAAACTTTTATGGCGCTTTTATAAATTACATTTATGATTATATAACACATTATTTTTTATGTCAATATTTTTATTATAAATTGTTAATCCTTTTTTAAAAAGATACCTTATCATTAATAAAAAAGATTCCGATATATATTGTATAATATCTCTTT
>CALVYE010000071.1 GCA_944372025.1 uncultured Bacilli bacterium
TATTATGATATATGAAAAGAAATAATGCTTATTATTCTAATTAAAAAGTCGTTTTTTGTCAATAATTTTGGTATTGAAATTAAATTAAATTATTTATTTATCTAATTGCATATATTTATTAAGGGAATAAAGGGGGATAATTATGGGTAAAAGTACATTCATAAAGTCTACTTTAATTTTAGTTGTTGGTGGTTTTTTAACCAAAATTTTAGGTATGATTATTAAAGTGTTTACAACTAGAGCAATTGGAACAAAAGGAATAGGGTTATACATGATGATAATGCCTACATTCTCATTGTTTATAACTTTAGCGCAACTTGGATTTCCAATTTCAATTTCTAAATTGGTTAGTGAAGACAAAAAAAATAATAAAAAAATTATCACATCTACAATTTTTGTATCTGTAATTTTTAATATTATATTAATTTTTGTAATTTTCTTAATAGCTCCTTTTATGTCTAATATACTTCTCAAAAATAATGATACTTATCTTCCAATTGTGTGTATAGGTTTTACCCTACCCTTTATAGGAATTTCAAGTATTGCTCGTGGTTATTTTTTTGGAAAACAAAAAATGATTCCACACGTTGTTTCCAATATATTTGAACAAATTGTAAGATTAATTATTATAATAGTGTTGACTCCTATACTTTTAGAAAGAGGTCTAACTTTTGCCGTTGCAGGACTAGTTTTATATAACGTTGCTAGTGAACTTTTATCAATATTAATTTTATATTTTTATTTACCTAAAAAATTTAAAATAAAAAAGGAAGAATTTAAACCTGATAAAGCTGTAATAAAAGATGTTATGGAAATATCAATTCCATCTACATCATCTAGATTAGTAGGATCTCTAGGATATTTTTTGGAGCCAATAATACTTACGCAAACTTTACTTTTAGTAGGATATTCATCAAAATTTATAACTACTGAATATGGAATAATTTCAGGATATGTAATTCAAACTTTACTCATGCCTTCATTTTTTGCAATGGCAATTTCTCAAGCTTTAATACCTGTAATAAGTAAATCATATGCTAATGGGCATTTAAAGCATGCTAAGGAAAAAATAAAACAAGCTTGCGCTTTATCTTTTAGTATAGGATTATTTATAACTATTGTTTTAATGTGTGCTCCAGAGTTTTTCTTAAAAATATTTTACAATACAACCGAAGGAGTACAATATTTAAAAGTTTTAGCACCTGTATTCTTAATACATTATGTACAAGGTCCTCTTACAAGTTCACTTCAAGCTATGAATAAATCCAAAGAAGCTTTTTCTTCTACTTTTAAAGGTATAATAATTAAAACTGTTCTCTTATTTGTTTTGTCATTATTAAAAATAGGAATGTATTCTCTAATTATAGCGACAATAGTAAATATTATTTATGTAACTTATCATCAATATAAATTGGTTAGAAAGAGTTTAAAATGTTAAAAAGCAAATCATTTTTTAAAACGATTTGCTTTTAAATTTAAAATTTTAGATTTATTTTTTCTTTTTTGAAAAATTTTATTTTTCATATTCTCTTTATTAACAAAATTAGGCTTAGTATCTTTACATACATAGTATCTAAAACCCATTTTTTTAATTGATTTTATAATATCATCTGAAGAAAGTGCTTTACTTATTAAAATTACTTTATCACATGTAACAATAGCAGATTTATTTTTTAATCTTGTCATGTTAATTTTTTGATTATCTGTAGAAATATAATCCAAAGATATACTTCCAGATAAATTAGGATAATATACACAATATTTACTATCAAAATTTATTTCAGTATGAAATAAAGAATTTTCAAGTTCTATATTTGAAGTGCAAAACCATAATTCAGGTATTTCATTATAAAGAGGAATCTTATTATCATCGTATTTTTTATTGAAAACGACTTCATTATAATTAATTTGGTTAGTATCTAAATATCTAATTATATCGTTTTTATCTACAATACCATTTTTCATAAGTAAAATTAAGACTTTACTGTCTTCTGAAAATAAAATAGTATCAAATTTTATAGAATTAATATATATACCACCTAATAAAAACGAAGATTCACAATTTGTAAACAAAATATTATTTTTACTATCTTTATCTATAAGTGAAAGTGCGCTCATAAGTTCATCAGGATAATTTTGAATAATCCATGTTTCAAGATTTGACATATTTATCCCTCCTTGGACATAATATTCTATCATATTTATATGAAAAAAGAAATACCATAATTTTAGGTATTCCTTTATTTCAATATTAAAATATCATTTTGAACATCTACAATAATAGTTTGACCAAATTTTATTTTATCCATAACTAATTCTTTTGCAAGTAGAGTTTCAATATTTTTACTTACATATCGTTTTAATGGACGAGCTCCATATGTTGTATCTGAACCGTTTGTAACAATGAAATCTTTGGCTTCATTGGTTAATTTAACTTCAATATTTTTGTCTTGTAATCTTTTATTTAAATCAGAAATTAATTTATCTAAAATTTTATACATAGTATCTTTATTTAGAGAATTAAATACTATTATTTCGTCTATACGATTTATAAATTCAGGTCTAAAAGTACTTCTTAATTCAGCCATTACTTTATCATAAGCATCATTTTCGTCATTTAAAATATATTCACTACCTAAATTAGAAGTCATAATAATTATTGTATTTTTAAAGTCTACAGTTCTACCTTGTCCATCAGTAATTCTACCATCATCCAAGATTTGTAGTAAGATATTGAATACATCTCTATGAGCTTTTTCAATTTCATCAAATAAAACTATACTATATGGATTACGTCTTACAGCTTCTGTTAATTGTCCACCATCATCATATCCAACGTATCCTGGAGGAGAACCAATTAATCTAGCAACAGAATGTGCTTCCATATATTCACTCATATCAATTCTTATAATATGTTTTTCATCATCAAATAATTCATAAGCTAATGTACGTGCAACTTCAGTTTTACCCACACCTGTAGGGCCTAAGAATATAAAGGAACCTATTGGTCTATTTGGATCTTTTATTCCTGCACGTGCTCTTATTATTGCTTCACTTACAAGTTCAAGTGCTTTATCTTGACCCATTACTCTTTTTTTCATATTATTTTCTAAGTTTAATAATTTTTCTTTTTCACCTTCGACAAGTTTAGTTATAGGAATTTTTGTCCATCTTGAAATAATATTTGCAATATCTTCTTCTGTAACAGTATCACTTAACATTTTATTAGAATCTTTTTGCTTTAGTTCTTCTAATTCCTTTTCTAATTTTGGAATTGTACCATGTCTTAAAATGGCTGCATTTTCTAAATCATATGTATTTTCAGCTGTCTCTAGTTTGAAATTAGCATTTTCAAGTTCTTTTTTCTTTTTATTTATTTTTTCATTGATATTTTTTTCTTCTTCCCAAGCTTCTCTTATTTCTTTTTCTTTTATCTTTAATTCATCTAAATCTTTATTTATAACTTCAATTCTCTTCTTACTAATATCATCTTTTTCTTTTTTCAAAGCTTGTTTTTCAATTTCAAGTCTCATAATTTTACGAGTTAATGTATCAAGTTCTACAGGTACAGAATCCATTTGTACCTTTATAGTTGCACATGCTTCATCAACTAAGTCAATAGCTTTATCTGGTAAAAATCTATCGGTTATATATCTATTTGACATATTAGCAGCAGCAACTAAAGCTTTATCTGAAATAGTTACTCCATGATGTACTTCAAAACGTTGTTTTAAGCCACGTAAAATTGTTATAGTATCAAGTACTGTAGGTTCTGATACGATAACTTTTTGAAAACGTCTTTCAAGAGCGCCATCTTTTTCGATATATTTACGATATTCATTTAAAGTAGTCGCACCTATAGTATGAATTTCCCCACGAGCAAGCATAGGTTTTAACATATTACCTGCATCCATTGCACCTTCAGTGGCACCTGCACCTACTATCATGTGAATTTCATCGATGAATAAGATTATTCTTCCTTCGCTATCTTTTATTTCTTTTAAGACTGCTTTTAATCTTTCTTCAAATTCACCTCTATATTTCGCACCTGCAATTAATGAACCCATATCAAGTTCCCAAATAGTTTTATCTTTAAGACTATTAGGAACATCTCCCTTTACAATTCTCTGAGCAAGTCCTTCTACAATTGCAGTTTTACCAACACCAGGTTCACCAATTAGTACAGGGTTATTCTTAGTTTTACGTGATAAAATACGTGTTACATTACGTACTTCTTCATCTCTTCCTATTACAGGATCTACTTTTCCTTTCTTAACTTCTTCTACTATATCTCTACCATATTTTTCAAGTGGTTTTTCTATAGATTCTGCAAAAGGATTCATGTTATTGTTATTCATATATCATTCCTCCTTTATTTTATTCTATCAAAAAAGTGAATGGCTATTCCATTCACTAATAATTATACCACTTTTTTAGCACTTGTCAAGGGCGAGTGCTAAAAAAGTAGTGTTTAATTTTTTTTCTTTTTTGTATTATATGAATCCTTTTTTTCTTTAAAAAATTTTATTTCAAGTTTTGGTTTTATATCTTATTTAT
>CALVYE010000072.1 GCA_944372025.1 uncultured Bacilli bacterium
AAATAATAATCGAAGCTTTAAAAGAAGCAACCTTTAATGGAGTAAGTTCACTTAGATATATAGATAAAATTTTATATGAGTGGAAGAAAAAAGGGGTAAAAAATGTAAGTGATGTTAGAAGTTTACAAAGTAGACATAAAGAAAAAAAAGACAGTATTGAAATTTTTGATTATGATTGGTTAGAAGGCGAAGATAAATGATAGATAAAATAACTAATTATCTAAATGAACTTTATCCTAATCCAAAATGTGAGTTAAATTATAATAAAGATTATGAACTTTTAATAGCAGTTGTTTTAAGTGCCCAAACAACCGATAAAAGAGTAAATAAAGTAACTAGTGTATTATTCAGTAAATATCCTTCTCTAAAAGCTTTAAAAGAGGCTGATATAAAGGATATAGAAGAAATAATAAAAGAAATAGGAACTTTTAGAAAAAAAGCTATATTTGTAAAAGAAATCACGACTTATTTAGTAGACAATTGTGGTGGAAAAGTTCCAAATGATAGAAAAGTTCTAGAAAATATGAGTGGAGTAGGAAGAAAAACCGCTAATGTAGTTTTAAGTAATTTATTTGATGAACCTGCCATAGCTGTTGATACACATGTTTCTAGAGTGAGCAAAAGACTTGGACTTGCTTCTAAAAATGATGATGTTACCCAAATTGAAAAAAAATTAATGAAAAAGCTTGATAAATCGATATGGAGTAAAACTCATCATCAATTAGTTTTATTTGGTAGATATAATTGTAAGGCTTTAAAACCTGAATGTAAAAATTGTAAACTCATAGATATATGTAAAGAAAAAAAGAAAAATATATAACACGTGGAAACACGTGCTATATATTTTTTTATGGTTGAGTTCCAGTTCCTGAATCTGAAGAACCATCAGATCCGCCTCCAGAGGAAGTAGTATCTGTAACTTTTATTTTTCTTGTTAAAGTACCAGTTTTATTTTTATAGCTGATATTATAAGTAATAGTATATGTACCAGCTTTTTCATATGGTCCATAGAAAGAATTAGAGGTATTGTATGAAGATTTTGCAGTTACATCATTATTTCCTTCCATAACGATAATTCCATCTTCTACATAAGATTCTCCAACTTTTAATTCGACTTCTTTTTGCCCTTTTAATTGGAAAGTGATTTCCGCACTTGAAGTATTATTACTCAAATCAACAGTCGTACTAGCACCACTACTTAAAGCACCATCTAAGTTAGAATAAGATACCTTAACTGTGAAAGTATATTTTTTACCTGGAGTTACTGTAGTTCTATAACTTGAAGCATCCGTTGTACCAATTTCAGTACCATCTAAATATATATGATATGTTGGTATACCGTTTGTTTCAGGTAAATATGGTGCTGTCCATGATAGAGTAACAGTTCCATTACTTTCCTTAGCAGAAAGTCCAGTAACATCTGGAATTTTTTGATATTGAGAGTCAGTTTCTGTAGGTTCAGTTCCTTTCTTAAACCATTCAGTAACCTTCATACTATCAGGTGTATATTCATTTGCTAATTTTAATGGGTTAGATCCTTTTACTACCGTTACTTGAGTAACACTATCAGGTGGTTGGAAAGTTTTACCTGTTTTTTCAAAGATACCTTTTGCAATAGCATCCCATATTAAACGTCTATCTGCCCAGTTTGCAGTAGTAAAGTAATGAGTTCCATCTATTTCTTCATAACCAAACCATACCCCAATAGAATATTGTTGGTCATATCCTACAATCCATAAATCATTTATAGCATTGCTAGATAATCCGTGAGCCTTTTTAGTTTCATCATCAAAGTTTGATGTTCCAGTTTTAGCAGCATATTGTACACCGCTTATTTTATTAAGAGCGATATTTCTATTATCGATACCACTTCTTAACATATCAGTAATCATCCAAGCGGTTGAATCTTGCATTGCACGAGTTTTAGTAGGGGTAAATACTTCATCACTACCATCTTGATTGTATATTATTTTATTAACAGTGTATGGTTCTATATAATATCCTCCATTTGCAAATGCAGCATATGCAACTGCCATTTGTAGTGGAGACGTACCGTTAAATGCTCCTAGAGCATGAGCTTCATGAATTCTTCCATTGCTTACTTCAGGTGTCATTCCAAGACCTTCGGCGAATTGAAGTATTTTTTTATTATCTATCGATTGAAAAGCTTTAACTGCAGGTATATTTCTAGATTTAGTAAGTGCTGTTCTCATTGATATTGAGCCCATATATGTACCATCATCATTTGTTATTGATTTACCATCACTATATGTATGTGGTTCATCTACAAATGTTTTTAGTGGATTCCAATCTTCATATTCGATACCAGGACCATAATCAAAGATTGGTTTAGCTGTAGAACCTATTTGACGTTTAATCATAGTAGCAAAGTTATAGGTTTTAGCCCCTGTTTTATTTCTTCCACCACCAACCGCAACTATCGCACCTGTATTAACATCAGTAACTGCAATACCTGTTTGAACAACATCATCTTTAAATTTATATACTTCTCCTGCAAGTACTTTTTCTATATGTTGTTGTTTATCATCTTCTAAAGTAGTATATATTTGCATTGAAACATTATATGGACTTTTTCCAGTTTTTTCTTCAACTTCACTTACAACTACATCAATATATCCTTGATATTTATTAACATTAGAACCACTATTAGGAACAAGCATACTAGTTATTTCAACATTACTTGCTGCTTCGCGTTCTTCTTCAGTTATATAACCGTGTTTTTCCATTAAATATAAAACTGTGTCACGTCTTTCTTTAGTGTTTTCAGGATTTATAGTTGGATCGTATGAACCTGGAGCTTGGAACATTCCTGCAATCATAGCAGCCTCAGGTAAAGATAAATCTTTAACATCTTTTCCAAAATATGCTTTAGCCGCCTGTTGGACTCCATAAGCACCATTTCCTAAATAAGGGATATTTACATAGAATTCAAAAATTTCTTCTTTAGTATATTGTTTTTCCAGTTTAAATACTGCTAAATATATATCTGTAAACTTTCTTACTAAAGTTTGTTCTTTAGAAGTAAATTGATTTTTTACAACTTGCATAGATATAGTGGAAGCACCACCGCCACCTTTACCAAGTAATTGTTTTACCGTAGCAACCGTAAATCTACCAAGGTCGATACCATTATGTTTGAAAAAGTTAGCATCTTCTGTAGCTATGATCGCATCAATCAAAACTTGAGGTAATTCATCAAAAGTAACTTTTTCTCTTTTTTCAGTACCAAGTTCTGCGATTACATTATTTTCAGAATCATATATTGTACTTTTTTCATTAGTATAAAGATTATCAGGATCAAATTTTGGAGCACTTATAACTATATATGCTGCAAAACATGAAAAGGCAAGTAAGCCAGCACCAATTATTATAAGTCCAATAAACATTATATTGTTCCATATTTTTCTTTTTCCTTTTTTCTTTGGAGATTTTTGACTCATAGAAACATTCTCCTCATTTTTCCTTTTTTTAACACCTTTTATTCTTTTCATAATTGTTCCTCCGTATTCATAACCTATGTATATTAGCGCTATTACCATAACCAACAAGAATGATTTAAGAAATCCTACGACGAATATACCTATAAAGAAAATCAAGATTGTCAGTATAAAAATAGGTATAACAGCTTCATTTTTCTTTATCCATTTTTTTATTTTGGATATAGTACTATTCATTTAATTCACCCCTATAAATTATATCTAGTGTTTCTAAATAATCAATTCTAGGATTTATTTTATATTTCATTTCATATCCCTTTTCTAAAAAATAGGAAAGGGGAATAGACTTTCTAGAATTATTATCTATAAAATTAATTAAATCTTCACCCTTAAGCAAAAAAATTCTATTAATTTTAGTGAAACTTACAATGATAAACCCAATACCTTTATGTCTTATTATGCTTTTTAAATGTTCTATTTGATGTTTATGAATATTTATTAAAGGAAAAGCTGTCTTGTTTTGAGTTTCTTTAGCTTCAAAATCTAAATATTTTCCTTTATATATTCCATTATAATCTGTAGTAGAGGGAACTTTATAATAAGCCTCTTTAATGACTGCTTCATATCTCGATGGATAATCGACTTTATTTACTTGTATTGGAGTAGGTTTCTTATGAATTACTGCAATGTCATGGAGTAAATAAAATTCATTAGACCTATTAATATCCTCTTCAAGTGCCATACCTCGATTAGCATAGTTAACATTTTTGTTATTTTTCTTAATTATGCCACTAGGATAATTCATTTGCGTTCACCTGAGCATAATTATACTACATTTTAAATTAAATTTCCATATTTATAACACTTTTGTAATTTTATAACTAGTATTGTCGAAAATCATATTTTTCCTTCTAACATATGATACTATAAAGCTGGTGATAATATGAATACTATATATATTGAATTAATCTTTGATGAAATGATTAATGATGTAAAAGAATCTATATTAGAAACTTACCGAATTAATTTTGATGAC
>CALVYE010000073.1 GCA_944372025.1 uncultured Bacilli bacterium
CTCTAAATGCTGGATGGGTATAATAACAATCTGTTGCATCTATTGGACATGATGATAAGCTATTTCCTGTTGTTTCTACTCCACTTTCAAACACTACATCTATTTCTGGTGGAGTTTCTACTGTATTACTACTTCCTATATTACTTGGTATTCTATATTTGTATCTTGGTATCCATACCCACATACTGTTTATTGATTCCATTGGTATCTCTGTTCCTGCTTTTGCTGTTCTATAACTTGCTTCACTTGTTGTTACTGCATTTGCCCACTTTTGTCCATCATAACTGTACCAATTGGCATTTGTATCTGCTACTTCCCAATTTCCACTAATATTATCATATACTACGGGTATCATTCCACTCGCTAATACTGGTGAGTTTGCTCCACTTGGATCTTTATATTTTGTTGGTTTTATATATCCTGTTATTTGCATTTTTCCTTTGAATGTTTTATTCATCATTGCGGTTTGATCTTCTGGTGTTTCATTTATCCAGATATATGCTGTATAATCTTTACTATCTCCTTCGTTAAATTCTAAGTTTCTATACATTGTTATATCTGTATTATTTCCTATCCCACTAAAATCTCCACTTGTTATCATAGTATTATCTTCATCATATAAAGCATATTTAAAATCTTGATTCTTAAATTCATTTGGTATTGTTATGTCTGTCATTCCTATCTCTACATATGCTTTTAAATTTCCATTGTTTGTTATCGTAAATTCTATCTTTGATGCTTTGTCTTGTACTTCTTCTTCTGCTAAAGGAATTAAGCCTGTCAAGTTAAATGCATTTTCATTTGTATATGTTATACTTAAATTCCCACTTGTTATTGTTTGTTCTGCTCCTGTTTGTCTACTCATGAAATATGCGATTGTTACTCCTATTATTAATACTGCTACTAATAAAGAGACTATCACTATTATTTGTTTCTTACTTAGTTTATTTGTTTCATTATTTTCCATTTTTTACTCCTCCATTAATATACTTATATTATAATATATTTCATTGTCATTTTTTGTTGGTAATTATTTCCACATATATCCATTTTTAGTATATAATAAGTCCTCCCTCAAGTCAATTAAAAGGTTTCAATAGTTAATTATTTTACGTAAAATTTTTAATGCATTGTAAGTATATTAAAAATAGAAATTGTGTATTCAAATTCTATTTTTAATATTTAATTAGCTACTTTTTGTTTTACTTGAGGTGTAGTGTTGTCTATTGCTGCAAATTTATAGCCATTATTTTTTCCATAAACGATTATATCTCTTAGGGCATTTAGAGTCATATAATTTTTTTCAAGATCATGCATTAAAACTATATTAGTTTTATTATGTGAAAGATTTTTTACAACATTATTATATACATCGCTTGAGTTTTTCGCACCACCACCTGCATCTCCTGCGCTTACATTCCAATCATAATATATATATCCTCTATTAGCTGTTTCTCTAACTAAAGCAGACATAATACCAATATTATAATTTTTACTTATAGTATTTGAACTTCCACCAGGGAATCTTATTATTTTATGAGTACCACCTGTAATATTTTTTACTTTATTTTCAATAGCTGTTAAATCATTAAAATAAGCATCTACAGATGAGTATACAAGATTATATTTATGAGTATATGAATGAAGTGCGATAGTATGACCTTCATCATAAGCTCTTTTTATTAGATAATTTAAACTATCATTATGATTAATTACAAAAAATGTTGCCTTTACTCCTTCTTCTTTTAAAATATCTAAAACTTTAGGTGTAATAGAAGCACTTGGTCCATCGTCAAAGGTTAAATAAATTGTAGAATTCTGATATTGTGGATTATAAGATGTAGATGGTATATATACCTTCACTGTTCTAGTTTTTGTGGTTATGTTACCTTCCTTATCTGATACTGAGTATGTAAGAATATATGTTCCCTCTTTTGAGGTATTTACACTTCCTGTAACCGAAACGTTTGCTGTTAAATCCCCATCACAATTATCTGTAGCAGTATACCCGCTTTCTAAATATTTAGAATATTTTGTAATTCTCATGTTTTCTTGTCCTTTTAATTCTAAAATAGGAGCATCTTTATCACAATAAATTAGTTTTCTTTCTACTACTGTAGTGTTGTTAGATGAATCTTTAACTCTATATTTTATAAAGTCTTTTCCTTTTATTATTTCTACTTTATCTGTTAAATCCCCATCATAATTGTCAGTCGCACTATATCCTTGTTCTACATATTCTGTATTAGGACATACATTTATTTCATTTCCGTTAATTAAAGTTATTGTGGGTGGAATTTTATCTTTAACTTCGACTATTCTATAAATTTTTTTAGTTAAAATACCACTTTTAACATAATATTCAAGTTTATATGTTCCAACCTTATTAGTATTTACTTTCCCTTTTACTTTGACTTTAAATTTTGTGTTTCCAAATAAGTTTTTAGCGATTACTCCTTTTTCATCATACTTATCATTTAAGTTTAATTCTATTTTATCTTTACCATTTAATTTTAATCTTGGGCTTATTCCAAAATAATAACTCAATCCAAAAATAACGAGAATACAAATTGGAATTCCAACAAAAAATAAAAATTTAATCCATCGTTTCATACTCCCACCACACATATTTTATCTAAAATCTAGTATATCATTTATGGATGAGAATATAAATATTTAGATTAAATTTTATTTTTTAAGATGTAAAGCTTTTATATTTTTTTTCTTTTGATAAATATTTTAGCTATAAAACATAAAAATATAATAATAATTATTACATATGTCCAAATAAGTAATTCGCTTATAGTTCCATCAGTATATTTATTAATAATGCTAGGTATTGATTCTGGCACATATTTACTAATTTGCCCTTTTATTCCAGATATAGGAATATTATTTTTTAAAAAACTTAAAACTCTAAAAAATACATCAATAGTTGCGACTCCAAATATATAATTTTGAAACTTTTTTGAATATATTATTACAAATACTAAAAGTGCGATAATTATAATTAAATCTACATACATAAAAATCCTCCATATACTACTTATATAAATAATATCATAATATCTATAAACTTACAATTATCTACATAAAAAAACTATTAACTAAGTTAACAGTCTATTTTACTTTTATTTCTTGAATATATGAATTTACTTTAGAAACCCATTCTGTTCCTGAATGTCCAGTATATTTTCTTGCAATAGTTTCAGGAGTATTTAATCCTAGTGCGAAATAATTAGAACTAAGATTATCAATGTATCCGCGTATTCCATCTTCTAATGTTGGATAAGATTTATAAGAACCGCTACATGCTGGAGAACCTTTTTGTCCACCAACATTGTTACAATTTCTTACTAAGCTGCTGCAATTCCATTTACAACCTGTTTCATGAAGCATAATCGCAACTGCAATGTATGGATCTACACCTTTTTCTAAAGAATATGATGCAAATAAATTTCCATATCCCGCTACATTAGAATTTAATGACTTATTTAATTTATTTGCTAATTCTTCAAGGGTCATATTATCATATACAATATTTTTTTCAACTGGAACTTCTTCTACTGGTTGTTGTGTTTCTTCCTCAGTTTCAGTTTCAATTTCTTCTTCAGTTTGGTTTACGTCTTCTTTTGGTTCTTCTACTTTAACTTCTTCTTGTTTTTCTTCTATATTGTATACATTTGCTATCTTAGTTGGAGTATATTCTTTTGCACTTGTATATATTGTTGCTTCTTTTTCAAATAATTTTGTATCATCATCTACTTTTAAGAAAGAAGTAACAACAAGAAGTAAAGAAAGAAATATTGAAGAACTAATCATGATTATAAAAGATATTTTCTTTTTATTAAAATCTTTTTTCACTTTTTCACCTCAATGTAAATCAAATGACATAACTATTCTACCATTTTTGTATAATAAAGTCAAATTATCGTCAATCCCTGATGTAGTAAACTAGATGTGGGAATAATTATAAAAACATAAAAAAAGAGAAAACACTCAAATTTAAAACTGTTATA
>CALVYE010000074.1 GCA_944372025.1 uncultured Bacilli bacterium
ATATATCAAGTACAGAAGAAACAAGAAAAAAAGCAAATGAATTTTTAGAAAAAACAATTCAATCAGATGTTATAAATGAAATTATAGATATTAATAATTTATAATCTACTATAGATGATTATAATATATCATGTTATAATATATATAGTTTTTAAGAATAACAAGTATTTTGTTCTTGAAAATATGGAACTATATTAAATAATAAATTATTACAAATTATATTATGTAATATTCAAATTGTTTTATAAAAAGAATTATAAAATCAAAATAATTTAAAATAATAAGATATTAAAAGTAGACAAAAGAAAAAATATTGAAGAATATACTACAAAAATATCATAAGAATTGGAGGTTGAAAGGTAATGGAAAAGAATAAAAAAATATCTGAAGAAGAAATTAAAAAAATATTAAATGATAATTATGATATAGTAGCAAATCAAGTCGAAGAAATTAATAGAGGAACAGCTGATATATTTAAAATTATTGCTGATAAGGGTAAATATATTTTAAAATATTTTAGTGAAGGAAGAACAAAAGAGTCAGTAATAAAAGAAACAAATATAATAGATTTTCTAAATCAAAGGAATATTAAAGTTCCAGTATATATAAGAACAAATAGTGGAGATTTTTATATGAGCTACAATAACAGAATAATTGTATTACAGGAATTTATTGAAGGTTATACTATGGAAAATAATACTGGAGATTATAAAAAAGTAATTGAAAGTGCTACAATTTTAGGAAAAATGACAAAAGCATTAGAAGATTATCAAGGATTGAGAGAGGAAGGAATATTTAAAAAAAGTTTTTCTAAAGAATCAATAGAAAATGGAATTATAAAAATGAAGGATTTACAAAAAAAATTAAAAGAAGATAATCCTTATAAAGAAGAATTCTATAATGATTTAAAATTTAAAATTGATGTAGCAGAAGAATTGTTAGAAAAATTTGACTTTGGAATAATAGATAAAATGACAATTAAGAATACACATGGAGATTATAGCGTACAACAACTTATATATAATGATGAAGGAGAAACAACAGTAATTGATTTTGAAACTGCAAAAAAGATGCCTATTATTTGGGAAATAATGCGTTCATACAGTTATGTTGATAAAGAAGTAGTCAATGGAGAATTAAATATTGATACCTTAACAGAATATGTTAAAGAATTTTCAAAATATATAAAATTAAATAAATATGATTTAAAATATGCAGCTCACCTTTATTTAATTCAATTAATATCTAGTACATTTGGTTACAAACAATTTAATGAAGATTACACAAAAGAGCCATTACTAGAATTTGCTCGATTTAGAACTAAATTATGCAAATATTTATATAAAAATTTAGAAAATATAAGTTATAGATTATTATATGAAGTAAAATAAAACATATATTAATATAAAAATGTCATAAAAATAGTAAGTGTAATAAATAAAAGGAAGGAACATATATGTTAAGTGGAAAGTTTGAAAATTGCTATGGCTTAAAGAACTTTGAATTAAAAGAAATAGATTTTACAAATTCAAATAAAGCAATTATTTATGCACCAAATGGAGTAATGAAAACATCTTTTTCTAATGTTTTCGATGATATTTCAAAAGGAAATAAAACAATAGATAGAATATTTACAAATCTTAGTTCAAGTTATAAAGTACAATATTATTCTAGCACTTATACTAATACACAACTTTCAAGAAACGATAATATTTATGTGGTAAAATCATTTGATGAAAAATTTGAACTATCAAAAGAAACTATTGGTACACTGCTAGCAGATGAAAAAACTAGAAAAGATTATGAGATTCTAATTTCTAAGTTTTCGGAAGAATTATTAGAATTTAAAAGTACTTTAAGTCGATTATCAGGTTTTTCTCAAAAGGATATGGAATTACAAATAAGGAAAGACTTTAAAATTGATAAAAAAGCTGATTGGGCTGATATTTTTAATAAATTAAATGAAATATATTCAAAAGAAGAAAATATAGAGTTATTTAACGATCTGAAATACACTGATTTGATTAATGAAAAAACTGAACCTATTCTTACAAGTCAAAATTTTTTAGAATTAATTGATAGATATGTAGAGTTATTAAATCAGTTAATTTCTAATAATGAAGTTTTATCAAAGAATTTTAGTGATTATAATGCTGAAGAGCTAGGAAAATCTTTTAAAAAGCATGACTTATTTAAAAATAATCATAAGATTGTGTTAAAAAATGGAGTAGAAATCAAAAGTCTAAAAGAGTGGAATAATATAATTAGTGAACAATTAAATGAAATCTACTCTGCTCCTGAAATTGGAAAATCTCTACAAGATTTAAAAAAGAAATTAACTGGAAATGATAGTGTTAGAACACTTAGAAAAATTATATTAACCCATAAGGAAATAATTGTTTATTTAAAAAATTTAGAAAAGTTAAAAACTTTATTATGGATTAATTATTTAAATAACCTTGAAAAAGACTTTTCTGTGTATTTTTCAAAAATAAATTCTTATTCTAATCAAATAAAAAGTCTATATGAAAGTGCTGAAAAACAAGCTGAAATGTGGCAAAAGGTTGTAACTGAATTTAATAGGAGGTTTAAAGTACCATTTGAAGTAAAAATATCTAATAAAGCTAATTTTCTATTAAAAGATGAAGCTCCAAATTTATATTTTACTTATACAAGATGTAAGGATACTACTGAAGAAGAACATGCTGATTTTGGAAAAGATGAATTGATGAAATCTTTAAGTATGGGGGAAAAAAGGGCCATGTATTTATTGTACATATTGTTTGATATAGAAATTATAAAAGAAAAAGCTGTACAAGGTTCAGGTAAATATCTAATAATAGTAGATGATATAGCAGATTCTTTTGATTATAAGAACAAATATGCAATTGTAGAATATCTTTCAGATATATCGAGAAATGTACATATAGATTTACTAATACTTACTCATAATTTTGATTTTTATAGAACGGTAGTTAGTAGAATAAGGATACCTAGAGAAAAATGTTATATAGTACAAAAAACTCAAAATGAAGAATTACAAATGACAAATTTTGACTATTTGAAAGATTATTTTTTAAAAGGTATTGTAAAAAAGATTAAAGATGGTAATATTAATAATACTACAAAAAAAATAAAATTAATTGCTAGCATCCCTTTTTATAGAAATTTAACAGAATATATGTTGTTAGATTCAGAATATTTAAACTTAACTTGCTTATTACACTTAAAAGATATGCCAACTAATACAAGTAATTTAAGATTATCTGATGTTTGGAATATGATTCCTAATTGTTTTAGAAGTGAATTTGGAGATACTTTTATAACAGATAATGATGAAAATTATTTAGAGCTAATTCGAAGTCTTGCATCTGATATTTGTAATTGTTCTACTGAAAAAGTTGTTTTAGAAAATAAAATAATTTTGTCTATGGCTATTAGATTAGAATTAGAGAAGTTTTTAAAACCTATTCTGATTGCAAATAATATTCCTTTGGAATGTCAGGGAGTTCAAACAAGATGCTGGAGTGAAAATGCAAAACCTTTCTTAACAGAAGAACAATCAAGAGTTGTTGATGAAATAAATATAATGACTCCAGAAAGTATACACTTGAATAGTTTTATGTATGAACCAATCATAGATATGTCAGATTGGGCACTAAAAAAATTATTTGTAGAAGCTTTAAAGTTGAATGGATTAGAATTTGACGATATTAAATAATAAAATAGATATGTAAATGAGATTATAAAAAATAAATTACTAATACTATTGATTATATTATAAATAAATTATATAATAATTATGGTAAATAAAAATATGTTGGCGACATTGTTGCCAATTTGTTG
>CALVYE010000075.1 GCA_944372025.1 uncultured Bacilli bacterium
AAGAACTAAAAATATAGAAATTTATTAAAAAATAAAAGAAAAAATGGGTAGTTAGAATATAAACTATTCACACTACCATTAAAGAATAGGGGAGTAATGTATGAAGAATTTTAATATTTATAAAGATGGAAAAATAAATACATACACTGTTAGTTATGATGAAAATGAATTAAATATATTTTTAGAAGATCTAAAAAATAAATATTCATACATAATAAAGGAAAATATAGATAATTATTTTATAAAAAATATGAGCGAAAAACGTGGTTCCAAAAATTATGAAGTTATAGAATCTAATTTTAAAAATGTTAAAAATTTACATCCAAATAAAAGTGGGAGAATGTTAGTTAATTTGGAAGAAACAAGAAAATATTATCCTGAAATTTATAAAATACTGTTAAAAAACGACTTAAATAGTATCCTAAAAGATTTATCTAAATGGATAAACGAGGAAGAACAATATGATATTATCAATAGAAAAAAATATGGATTTCATGAAAATATATCATATGATGAATTAAGCGTTTTAGCAAAAGATCGTTTGATAAATAAACATAAAATTATTGATGATTATTTTAATTTATTTACATTTACTTTGGAGAAAAGTGAAGATATATCACAATATTCTAATAAACTTACATTTTTATTAAAAGAATTAGAAAATCTTAATGAAAATACTAAAGATTTAACAAAGTATTCTAAAGAAAAGAAAAAAAGAAGTTTAAAAGCACAAATAAATAGCTTAAAATCAAAAATAACTAACTCAAAATTAAATTATGATTTGCTTTCAAAGTTCGAAATAGATTTAAATTTTAGTATAAATAAATCTAAATAATTAAATTTTTTTTTGAATTATGGGAAAATGTCAAAAAGTACTAATTTTTGTTGACATTTTTTTCTTATAAAAATATAATGTATAGTATGCTATATATTTAGAGGTGAATTATATGGATGAAAACAAAAGCAAAAGAATCGGCTATTACATGAAAATGATCGCTCATTCTATGGAAAATATGAGAAATAAAACCTTAGAAAAAATTGGTTTAACTTCGAGTCAATTTGAAATTTTACTTTATCTATGTTTTAAAAAAGATGAAGAAATTAATCAACGAGATTTAGAAAAAAACTTTAAACTTAGTAATCCAACAGTAAATGGTATATTAAATAGATTAGAGTATAAAGGGTTTATCATTAGAGAAATGAGTGAAAAAGATGCGAGATGTAAAAATATAAAAGTAACAAATGAAGCATATGATTTATATAAAAAAATGAAAACAATAGCTAAAAATATGGAAAATGATTTAACAAAAGGAATAACAAAAGAAGAAAAAGAAGCCTTCATAAATGTAATCAAAAAAATGTATAATAATATTTGTAAATAATATATAGCACACCCTAAAAACAATAAGGAGGAATAATGAAACATATATTTAAAACACTTAAAAAATATACTTTGCCAATACTTATGGTACTAGTATTATTAGTAATTCAGGCAATGTGTGATCTAGCTTTACCTGATTATACTTCCAAAATAGTTAACGTAGGTATTCAACAAGGAGGAATTGAAAACGCAGTTCCTGAAGTAATGACCGAAGAAAATTACAATAAATTCATGCTTTTTGTAGATGAAGACAAAAAAAACGTTGTAAAAGATAATTATAAACTAATAACACATGATGACAAAACTTCACAAGAATATAAAGACAACGTTAGTAAATATCCATCTCTTAAAGATGAAAATCTATATATTTTAAAAGACAACTTAGAAGAAGATACTATCGATAATTTAAACGATGCTTTATCACTTCCTATAATGTTAGTATCTAGTATGTCTTCAGATGAATTTAATTTGGAAGATATGGCAGAAACCGAAGAGCAAAAACAAATGTTACAAAATTTACCTCAAGATGTAGATGTATTTACAATATTATCTAATATAGATAAAACCAAATTAAATGAAATAATTACCAAAATTAAAACTCAATTTAAAGATATGGAACCAAGCTTGGTTGAACAATCTTCAATTGAATATATTAAAAATGAATATAAAGCTATTGGAGTAGATGTAGAACATATTCAAACAAATTACATATTTATTTCAGGATTAAAAATGTTAGGCTTAGCTTTGATAGCGATGGCAATAACAGTAGTCTCTACTTTTATAGCTAGTAGAATTGCAGCAAATTTTAGTAGAGATTTGAGAAGCAAAGTAGTAAATAAAGTAATGACTTATTCAAATACTGAGTTTGAAAAATTTCAAACATCATCGCTTATTACACGAAGTACTAATGATATCCAACAAATTCAAATGTTAATAATAATGTTATTACGTATTGTATTTTATGCCCCAATCATAGGTATAGGCGCTTTAACAAAAGTTATGGGTAACTCTATGGCATGGGTAATAGGAATTGCGGTATTAGTGATTTTGAGTATAGCAATAATTTTATTCTCAATTGCACTACCTAAATTCCAATTAGTACAAAAATTAATTGATAAATTAAATCTAGTTTCGAGAGAAATCTTAACAGGTCTTCCTGTAATACGTGCTTTTGCTACAGAATCTCACGAAGAAGAAAGATTTGATAAAGCAAATAAAGATTTAACTAAAGCTAATCTATTTGTAAATAGAGTAATGACTGTAATGATGCCAACTATGATGTTTGTTATGAATGGCGTTAGTATTTTAATTGTATGGGTTGGTGCAGGTAAAATTGATGCAGGAACAATGCAAGTTGGTAACTTATTAGCATTTATAACATATACAATGCAAATTATCATGGCATTCTTAATGATATCAATGGTATCTATAATGGTTCCAAGAGCATTCATTTCAATGAAGAGAATTGGAGAAGTCTTAAATACAGATTCATCAATTAAGGAAGTAGAAGAATCTAAATCATTTGATCCAGATAAAAAAGGTGAAGTAGAATTTAAAGATGTATACTTTAGATATCCTGATGCTGAAGAAGATGTTTTACAAAACATTAGTTTTAAAGCTACTAAAGGTACTACTACAGCATTCATAGGTTCTACAGGAAGTGGTAAATCTACACTTATAAATTTAATTCCTAGATTCTTTGATGTAACTGGAGGAAAAATTTTAATTGATGGTGTTAATATTAAAGATATTAAGCTACACGATTTAAGAGAAAAAATAGGTTTTGTTCCTCAAAAGGGTATATTATTTTCAGGAACTATAAAATCTAATATTGGATTTGGTACAAAACATTTATCTAAAGAACAATTAGAAAAAGCTGCTAGAATAAGTCAATCATTAGAATTTATTGAAGAGAAAAAAAATACATATGATACTCCAATTAGCCAAGGAGGTACTAATGTAAGTGGTGGTCAAAGACAAAGACTAGCAATCGCACGTGCGATTGCGATAGAACCTGAATTTTATGTGTTTGATGATAGTTTTTCTGCCCTAGACTATAAAACTGATGCAAAACTTCGTAAGGCTCTAGCTAAAGAAACTAAGAATAGTACAATTTTTATAGTTGCACAAAGAATAAGTACTGTAATGAATGCAGATCAAATAATAGTTTTAGATAAGGGATCAATTGTAGGTATAGGTAAGCACAAAAATCTTATGAAAACTTGTGATATTTATAGAGAAATTGCCTTATCACAACTTTCAAAGGAGGAATTAGCTGATGAGTAACACAAAACAAAGAAGGGGACCTATGGGACCAGGTCCAAGAGTTGCTGAAAAACCAAAAGATTTTAAAGGCACTTTAAAAAAGTTAATTTCAA
>CALVYE010000076.1 GCA_944372025.1 uncultured Bacilli bacterium
CCACACAAAAAGTGGAGCCTTTCGGCTCCTTCAGGGGGCCAAATAAAATCAATCACGCAAATTTATAAATATTACATAAATCCTTATAAAATAAGACTTTTCTTAATATTCACTTTTAACTATATAATGACTATTTTTAATACTTTGGGTACCTAATTGGGTACCTAATTTTTTTGTGTGAACTTTTGGGTACCTAAAATTTATGAAATAAGATAATTTATATACTCTTTTCCTGAAAATGAGTTTTCATAATAGATATAAACTCTTTTTTTTGCACGAGTTATTGCTACAAATAATTTTCTTTTAAAATCATCATCTATACTAAATTTTTGACTTAGATATATTATAACATTATCATTTTCTAAGCCCTTTGATGAATGTATTGTCATAATTCTATTATTTTTCTCTGTTATGTAATAATAATATTTATATTTTTCATCCATTAATTTAGTATGCATAATATCTATTGTTTCATCTGATACATTTAGTTTCAAAATTCTTATTGCTTCTTTCATAAATTGTTTGAAATTTTTTTGACCAATTATAAAATCTTTTTTATTAGCTACTCCTATTATATTATTTAAATATGATATTAAATCATCAACAGGATATTTATACCGATCATTTATATTATCATAATTAATAAAATATTTTATTAATTCTTCAACTATATCCCTATTTAAATTAAAATCATTAGGCATTTTATCCAATGGTTTTGAATATAATATATCAAAATCGTTTTTATATTTTTCGTATATTTCAACAGCTTTATTATTAGTTTCAACTAATATAAAAACCCCACCAATCAATGTATTTAAAAATACGGAATTAATATCATATATAATCTTGACGTTCGAAGAACTAAAATTTTTAGTAATGCTCGAATCAAATATTTTATTAGCATAATATAAAATACTAGGATGACACCTAACACTAACTGTTATTTTTTTTAATTCATATCCACTATTTACTAAATTATTAAATAGTTCAGGTCGTGCTCCTCTAAATTGATAAATTGATTGGTTTGGATCTCCAAACAAAACGATATTTATATTTGTTTTCTCCTTTAATGCAGTTAAAAGTTTATGTTGAAAATAATTTAGATCCTGTGCTTCATCAATATATATAGTTGGAAATCTTAAAGAAAAATACTCATAAAATAATTTCATGTTTACAATTTTTTCCGCTAAAATATATGTTGCAAACGATATTTTATAAATTCCTTTTTTTAATTCTTCAAACCAAGAATTAATATATTTATTAGCCTCTAACCTTATTTTGTCGTTTAAATCATACAACCTTGTATAATCGTTTAGTTTCGGATTTGAATCTATTACAATAGTATCAATTGAAATTCTATGTTTTATTATTTTCCGTTCAAACAAGTACCTGTTAAGAAACGGCTTTATAATAAGTGTTAAAACAAGAGAGTCTATAGTTCCAATAAAACAATTTTCCATTTTTTTGCTTTTACTTCCTAATCTATTTTTTATTTCTTTTGAAGATTCTTTTGTAAAAGAACAAGCAATTATTCCCTGGTATTCTTTCAAGCTTTCTAATTCGTTTTCTATTTTTTTTATGAGCGTATATGTTTTTCCTGCACCTGGACAAGCAGAAACGCATAGATATTTATTTGTATCATTAATTATTTTTTCTTGCTGATTATCAAGCTCTTTTTTTAATTCTATATCAATCATCTATAACGAACCCTAATAATATAGAATTTCTATCATTTTTATCTATGCTAATATCAATTTTATTATTATTGATAAATTCATGCAAATTGATTAATTTTGCACTTTTTAAATTATCCATAATCTCATTATAATCCTCTTTAGTATAATTTATATAATCCAAGAAATCTTTTTCAAATCCCATATGGTGATTAGAGAAAAATATTCCGTCTTTTTTAAATATTTTACATATATTATCCATCTGTTCTTCTATTATAAAAATTTCTTTTTCTTCATTTTTACATTCAAAATTTTTTAAATCAGTTATATCAAAATTTAATATCTTCTTTAGCTCTGTTTGTGATTCTTCACTTAAATATTTTAAACTTCTAGTTATTCCAGCATAAAAATATTTACCATTAGACTTTTTAAAAATATCGTTATCTGTTTTAATAAAAACAGTAATACCTAATGATTCTAATAGTTCTTTTGTTTTTTCAAATGCAATTCCATTAACAGAAAATATACCTATTTTTTTATCGAAAATATAATTACGAAATTTTGAATCAACAGATAATAATAAACTATAAAAATATTTTTCTGATTCGCCTTCAATTAGAACAACTTTATCGTAATACATCATTTCGGCAATTTCTACATTAACTAAATATCCATATTTTTTAAATTCTACATTATCAATATTGTAATCATAAATTTTTCTTCTTAACATCTCATCTAAATCATCATAATATGTTTGAATTTTAAAAATTTGATTTGTTTTTTCAAAATCAACTACAAATGGAGAATGTGTTGTAATTATCATTTGGCTTGGATTAAGTGATAATATTGAATCAATATAAAATTTTTGCAGAAGGACATACAAATGATTTTCGGGTTCTTCAACTATAAATATTTTTTGTTTATCATTAGTATACGTTTTTTCCTTTAATAACATTGAAAATATTTTGTTTTTTCCATCTCCTATATTATTAATTAGATTCCCATTATTGTCCAAAGTTGATATTTCCAACGATTTATATATATTATCTATATGAATATTAGGGCTAATTTCGAAACTAATACCATCAAACATTTTTTTAAAATTTCCCAAATCATTAATATCTTTTAACATATCTGAAAGAGCTTTTTCATTTTGAACAGTATCTTTTAATTTATTAATGGCATCTTCAATACTATTACTCAATTTTTCATTATTTTCTATTTGTTTAGATTCATTATATTCAAAAAAGTGCTTTGTCTCTAATTTTGTATCATATATAGGGGTAATATATATAATTGATAAAACTTTATCAATCGGATTTTGCTTAGCAATATTGTATTCTTTGAAATCTTTTTCTAAATCCCCTATAAACAATTGATCCTCATACAATAGCACATCATTATTATATTTAGATATTAATTTCACAAAAAAATATTTTTGACCGTCTTGTTCATGTATTACTTCATGTAAAATAGCCAGCTGATCATTATTAAGATTATCAATAATAAACTTTATAGTAATAGATATATCCTCCCTATTTGATAAAGTTGAATCTGATTCCTGAAGTGGAACTCTCCTTTTATTATAATCTAATACTTTTAAGATAGCAGAACACATATTGCTTTTACCACTATCATTTTTTCCTATAATTGTCACAATATCATTAATATTATCAAGTTTTATATCTAGTCCTCTAAAATTAACTATTTCTAATGATGAAATATGCATTATAATCACTTCCTTTACTACATAAAAACGCCAATACAAAACTTAAAATCATTAAGCCTGTACTAGCGCTCTCTTTTCATTAATTTTCAAAATATAATTTTTTTATTCTTTCTAATGCATCCAATATAT
>CALVYE010000077.1 GCA_944372025.1 uncultured Bacilli bacterium
TTTATATCGAGATTTTCTTCTTAATATCTTTTTTTATCTAGTATTACTAGTTTTCCATAAAACTTTTCACACTATCCTAATTCAAAATAAAAAATTCACCCATATAAAAGGAGTGAATTTTCACGGTACCATCCTTAATTTAACTTAATTTTGATAACGGGTATCCCCGATAGTTATTAACTATACTAAAAAGTAGCTTCATAATTTTATCTTTATTAGTTTCCACCTAACACTAACTCTCTATCAAAGATAATAATTATTACTCATCTTTTTTTCGCTTTGATTTATGTACTAATTATATATTTTTTATAAATTTTAGTCAATTATATATTTTTATTTTGCATCATACCAATTTATCCCACTATCTATTTCTACTTCTAAAGGCACATTTAAATCACAAACATTTTCCATTTGTTCTTTTATAATTTTATAAACAAGCCCTTTTTCATCTAATCTACAATCTATAATAAGTTCATCATGTACTTGTAAAATCATTTTACTTTTTAATTCGTTTTTATTAAACTCATTAAATACATTTATCATAGCTTTTTTAATTATATCAGCACTTGTACCTTGTATTGGTGTATTTAGTGCGATTCTTTCTCCTTGTTGTCTTATCATATAATTTGTATTATTAAGTTCATCTATTACTCTTTTACGATTGAATAAAGTTTTAACATAACCATTATCATATGCGAAAGCTTTAACATTGTTCATATATTCTTTTACACCTGGAAAAGTATCTAAATATTTATTTATAAATTCACTTGCTTCTTTAGGATTTATATCTAAGTTTTCAGATAGTCCAAAACTACTAATTCCATATATTATTCCAAAATTTACAGCCTTAGCAGTTCTTCTCATATTTTTAGTAACTTCACTCATAGGTACTCCAAAAATATCTGATGCAGTTTTAGTATGTATGTCTAGGCCTTGATTAAAAGCTTCGATTAAATTATGAGAATTTGACATGTGCGCTAGGATACGAAGTTCTATTTGAGAATAATCACTTGAAACTAATACACTATTTTCACTTGGAACAAAAGCTTTTCTTATAAGTCTACCTTCTTCATATCTTATAGGTATATTTTGAAGATTAGGTTCGATACTTGAAAGTCTACCTGTACGTGTAAGAGTTTGAGTATAAATTGTATGAATTTTTCCATCGTCTAAGATGCTATGTTTTAAACCTTCGATATAAGTACTATAAATTTTAGTTAAGGTTCTATATTCTAAAATTAAATCTATAACAGGATGTTGATCTTTTATTTTTGTAAGAACATTAACATTAGTAGAATATCCTGATTTTATTTTTTTACCACCTTTTAAACCTAATTTTTCAAATAAAACTTCTCCTAACTGTTTTGGAGATGAAATATTAAATTCTAATCCACACATTTCATATATTTGATTTTCAAGATTATCTATACTTGTTTTAATTTGTTCTCCCATTTTTTCTAATACATCTTTATCGACATGAATTCCTGTATATTCCATATCTGAAAGTACGAATGCAAGAGGAAATTCTATGTCGTTATATAAACTTAATACTTCCTCTTTTACTAAAGCATCATAAAATTCAGATTTAGTTTCATATATGAAACGTGCTTTATCAACACATATTTTAGCTATATCTTCTTTTATATTTTTATTTTTCTTGATATTGTCATAAAATTCGATATCATACCCTTTTATACTAGCTAAATAACTTATATCATCTTTGATATTATAATTAAGTAAATATGCCGCAATCATTGTATCAAAGGTTACATTTTTAATTTCTATTTGGTGCCATCTAAGTGATGTTATAACTTTTTTTAAATCGTAAGTATATTTTATATTATCTGTCAAAAATTTAGGATTTTGTTTTAAAATTTCATAAGGTATATAATAACTCACATTATCATTATATACTCCCATACCGTAGATGTTTGCAGTATGGTAGTTTTCACCATCTAATTCTAAATATATCGCACAACTATCATTAATTTCAATTTCATTAATATCTCTAACAATAATAATTTCTTTATTACTATTTAATTCTTCTTTTTTTGTATCTTTCATTTTCTTTATAAATGAATAAAATTCTAATTCATCATAAATTTTAAATAGTTCATCACTATTCTCTTTTTGAAGTTTGATATCATCAAAAGTTATATTTAATGGTACTTCTTTATATATGGTTGCGATTTCTTTACTTGTAAATGCCATATCTTTATCATTAACTAATTTTTCTTTTAATTTACCTTTTATATTATCAATATTATCATATATATTTTCGATAGTATCATACTCTTTTAGAAGAGTTAGTGCAGTTTTTTCTCCTACCCCTTTAACACCTGGAATATTATCTGAAGGATCCCCTTCTAAGGCTTTTAAATCAATCATACGAATAGGTTTAATTCCATAAGTTTCAAAAAAAGTATTTTCATTCATTCTTATATAATCTTTTTGTTTTAAAAGTTTAACATCTACATCACTACTTATTAATTGTAATAAATCTTTATCACTACTAACTATAGTACCAATAAAATTATCGTTTTCATCCACCATTTTAGCAATAGTTCCAATAATATCATCTGCTTCATAATTATCTATTTCTAAATATTTTATTCCCATATTAGTAAGTATTTGTTTGGCAACTGGAAACTGTTGTTTAAGTTCTGTTGGAGTTTCTATTCTCCCTTGTTTATACCAATCATATTTTTCATGTCTAAAAGTTTTCCCTTTATCAAAAGCAACTACAACATATATTGGTTGTTCTTCTGAAATTATTTTATTCATCATATTTACGAAACCAAATAAAGCATTTGTAGGAAAATTTTTAGAGTTTTTCATAAAATTCCCATTATAAGCAGTTGCATAATAACTTCTAAATAATAGATTGTTTCCATCTATTAAGATTACTTTGTTCATTTTTACCACCATAATTATTATACCTTAAATAAATAATAATAAAAAGAGTAATTTCATAATTACCCTTTAAGTTTCAATATTTCTTTTTCACTTATACCTGTAACTTTTGATATAAGTTTTATGTCTGCATTTTCTTTTAACATATTTTCTATTATAGCTTTTTCTCTTTGCTCCTTACCTTCTTTAATTCCTTGTTCCTTAGCAACCTTTTCAGCATATAGTAACTTTGTGTTATTAACTTTTCTTTCTACTATCTCTTTATCATACATTCCTACTAATTCTGTGTCCTCTGATAAATCTACTAACTTCTCTTTTGCCTTTTTCATAGTATCATCATCCCTTACTATATCTTCTATATCTCTTACATCTTCCATTGTAAGTAATAGTAACTCTCTATCTTCTTTACTTAATTCATTTTTATTATAATATAATTTATTTATTAAGTCTAGGTTAACATGATATTTTTCATAATTCGGATCTTCTATTATATGTCTTTCAGTATCCATTATCATGAATTTTATTATTTTTCTTT
>CALVYE010000078.1 GCA_944372025.1 uncultured Bacilli bacterium
CTATTTAGACTAGATTTTCTCTTTTTTTTACCTTTTATTTTTCTAAAATCTCTTACAAAGGAAAATGTATTTATCATTTAGTACTTTTCTTTTATTTAAAAATATAGTAATATATTAACCAAGCACATGATTTTAGTTTATTTCTTTGGTCAGTTATATATACTAACATATCATGTGCTTTTTTTGTAGTTATTTTTTATTCATTTCTAGACTTTGCCTTGCCAATTTGGTACAATTAATATGGTGATAAGAATGGCAAACATAATAGACAAAATTTTTGAATATTCTTTGGAAGATATAATGGGAGATAGATTTGGTAGATATGCTAAAACTATTATTCAAGATAGAGCAATTCCAGATGTAAGAGATGGTTTAAAGCCCGTACAAAGAAGAATTTTATATTCAATGTATAAAGATAAAAATACGTATGATAAACCATATAAGAAAAGTGCAAAAACCGTTGGTAACGTAATGGGACAATTTCATCCTCATGGAGATTCAAGTATATATGAAGCCATGGTTCGTATGAGTCAGTGGTGGAAACAAAATACACCATATATAGATATGCATGGTAATAATGGTTCAATGGATGGCGATAGTCCAGCAGCAATGCGTTATACTGAAGCAAGATTATCTAAAGTTAGCATTGAATTACTTAAAGATATCGACAAAAATACTGTAGAATTCGCACCTAACTATGATGATAGTGAATTAGAACCAACGGTACTACCTGCAAAATTTCCTAACCTTTTAGTAAACGGCGCGACAGGAATAAGTGCAGGTTATGCTACTAACATTCCACCCCATAATTTAGGCGAAATAATAGATGCGACAATACATAGAATCGATAATCCTAATTGTAGATTAGATACAATTTTAAATATTGTTAAAGGGCCAGATTTTCCTACTGGTGGGATAGTAGAAGGTATAAAAGGCATAGAAGATGCATTTGAAACAGGTAGAGGAAGAATTATAGTAAAAAGTAAGTGTCAAATTATTAAAAATCAAATTATAGTTACTGAAATTCCTTTTGATGTTAATAAAGCAAATCTTGTAAGAAAAATAGATGAGATAAGAGTTGACAAAAAAATAGATGGTATTATTGAAGTTCGTGATGAAACGGATAAAGAAGGACTTAGAATTGTAATTGATTTAAAGAAAGATGCTAATAAAGAATTAATTTTAAATTATTTACTTAAAAATACTGAACTTCAAATAACTTATAATTACAATATGGTTTCAATAGTTAGAAGAAGACCTAGACTTCTTGGATTTTTAAAAATTTTAGACGCATATATAGAATATCAAAAAGAAGTTGTGACTAGGAGAACAAATTTTGATTTAGAGCATGCAAAAGCAAGATTACATATTGTAGAAGGGCTTATAAAAGCTGTATCTATACTAGATGAATTAGTCGCAACTATTAGAGCTAGTAAAGATAAAAGAGATGCAAAAGATAATATAATGATAAAATATGGATTCACTGAACTCCAAGCTGAAGCTATTGTTACTTTACAATTATATAGATTAACAAATACTGATGTAACTCTATTAGAAGAAGAATTAAAAAATTTAAATATAATTATTGCAGGATTAAATCAAATATTAAATGATGATAATAAGCTTTTAGGCGTAATGAAAGATGAACTTAGAAAAATAAAAAAAGAATATGCAACTCCTAGAAAAACTGAGATAAAAGAGGAAATAACTGAACTTAAAATTGATACTACCCTTATGATACCTAAGGAAGATGTAATTGTAGTAGTTACCAATGAAGGTTATGTGAAAAAAGTATCAAAGAAAAGTTATATGGCTTCTAATAGTGAAGCGACCGCTCTTAAAAAAGGCGATTATATATTAGGTATTTATGAAATGAATACTATGGATACATTGTTACTATTTACAGATTTAGGTAATTATTTATTCATTCCTGTTCATACGCTTCCAGATGTTAAATGGAAAGAGCTAGGAAAACACGTAAGTAACATTATTGAAATTAAAGCTCATGAAAATATAATTTCAAGTATTCCAGTTTATGATTTTGAAACTGATGAAGATATTACAATATTTACTAAAAATGGTATGATAAAACGTAGTAAATTATCTGATTATAAAGTTCAAAGATATTCTAAACCTATAGCAACTATTAAATTAAAAGATAATGATAGAGTAATAAATGTAGCTAAAACTAACTTTGAAAATGTTTTAATAGTTACTAAAAAAGGATATGGATTATGGTATAAAATTGATGCAGTTCCTATAGTTGGAGTTAAAGCTGCAGGAGTTAAAGCAATAAATTTAAAAGACGATGAAGTAGTAAGTGGAAACTTGTTTGATGAATCAATAGACTATCTATCTATTTTTACCAATAAAGGTCATGCAAAACGTATAAAATTAAATGAACTTGAAGTTCAAAAAAGAGCTGGTAGAGGACTTTTAGTTTTAAAAGAAGTAAAATCTAATCCTCAAACCATTATAAAAGGATTAGTTATAGAATCTAAAAAATATATAGGTATTAAAAATGATGAAGATATTAAAGAAATAAAACTTACAGAAATACCTATAATGGATAGATATAGTACAGGATCTCTTATTTATAAAAAAGGTATAGATAACGTTTTTGAAATTAAAAATGAGTTAGAGACAAAAAATAACATTACTAACAATAAACCTAAACAAAATAAAGATTCGGATAAAGAAAATAAGGTATCAGAAATATCTTTAAAAGATGTTGATGATAGAATGATGTCAATTGATGATTTCTTAGATGATTTTGATATTTAATTTTATAAAATTAGTATATTAGCTATGTACAAATACATATTAATTATAGGTGATTAATATGTATTTTTTAAATAATTTTATTATTTATTCAATAATCGGATTTATAATGGAATCTACAATTTATAAATTTAAAGATGCTTCCCGTCATAGTGGAATTTTGTTTGGGCCATATACTCTTGTTTATGGTGTCGGTGTCGTTACAGTTCTGCTTATATATAAGTTTTTTGAAAGAATAAAAATTAATAAAATTTTAAAAATCATATTAATGTTTATATCTTTTGTAATTTTTCTTACCTTAATTGAATGGATAGGTGGAAATGTAATTTATCAAATATTTAATATAGATTTATGGGATTATACTAAACATGAATGGAATTTAGGAAAATATATATCACTTCCAATCGCATTAGGATGGGGAATTTTAGGACTAATGGTAGTTTATATATTTAAACCTATGAGTGATAGATTAATTAAAATAATTCCTAGATGGTTTTCTTTAATTTCATTTTCTATAATATTAATTGATACAATTATTACATTGATTTTAAAAGGCGTATAAAATTTATAATTGAAACTTAATATGACAAAATAAACAAATAAAATGATTTACAATAATCATAGAATTGGATGAGAGGTGATTATTGTGAGTC
>CALVYE010000079.1 GCA_944372025.1 uncultured Bacilli bacterium
TCTTGACATAATAAAAACCTTATACTATAAGGTCTGATGTCATATTTGTTTTATTACTAACTGCAAAACTCGGGAGACTTCAAATTTAGAAGTCTTTCGTTTTAATTAATATTTTGAGTTAATAATTAAAGCAAAAATATTTTTTAATGAAATTGATTTTTGTTATGTTAAAACTAATGATATATCGTTTAAAATATGATATAATAAAATATATTAAAATACTTGAGAAAGTGAGTGATTTTAATGAATAATAAACAAACTGAAAAAGAAATACAAGAAAAGATAAAAAAAGTTGATGGCGCAATGGCTCAAGAAGGTATGCCATTAACTAAGGAATTAAAACAAAAACTTTATAAGTGTATAATTGGCGAGTCTTCAACCGAAATAGAACGTAGAAAAATTATAGAAAAGTATAGAAGAATTTATGGACAATAAATACAAATATACTTATGAAAGAACAGCTGATTATTGTTATAAAGGAACTGATATTTTAATTAATAAACTAAATATTACAAATGATGAAGATTTATTTAATGCCGAAAGAGAACTTGTATCTTTAAGAACTTATGAATTAAATGAAAAACCATTAAAGGGTAATTTTGATTTTAAGTATTTAAAAGATATTCATAGATACTTATTTCAAGATATTTATAGATGGGCTGGAGAAATAAGAAACTGTAATATTGCTAAACAAGATTTGTTTTGTCTAGCAGAACATATAGAATCATTTGGTAATGATGTATTTAATAAATTAAAAAAAGAAAAATATTTTGTGGATTATGATAATAAAACAACACTAGATAAATTAGTAGAACTGTTTGCAGATATTAATGCTTTACACCCTTTTCGTGAAGGCAATGGCAGAAGTCAAAGAGTATTTATAGAATCACTTGCTAAAATAAATGGGATATATTTAGATCTTACAAATGTGTCTAGCCTTGATATGATAATTGCTAGTCATGAAAGTATTAATGGTGATTGTAATAAATTAAAAGATATGTTTAAAAATAATAGTCATATTTTAAGTGAAGAGAAAAGATTGGAATGTATAAATACTTATTGTTCTAATGAATTAAGAAATATTATAAAAAATTAAATAAATATTTAAAAATTTTATCTTTTTTATTGCCTAAGAATCTGTTATAATTATAATGGTGGTATACATGGAAAGTATAAAAATAGTTTTTATGGGAACTCCTCAGTTTAGTGTACCAATTTTAGAGGGATTAATAGACAATTATAATGTTGTGGGAGTAGTAACTCAGCCTGATAAAATAGTTGGAAAAAATAAGAAACCATCATTTACTCCTGTAAAAGAATGTGCCTTAAAAAATAATATAAAAGTTTTTCAACCTGATAAAATTAAAAACGATTTTAAAAATATTTTAGATTTACATCCAGATATAATCATTACATGTGCATATGGTCAGATGATTCCAAACGAAATTTTAGAATATCCCAAATATGGTTGTATAAATGTTCATGCATCTTTACTCCCAAAATTAAGAGGAGGAGCACCTATACATCACGCAATAATAGATGGGTATGATAAAACGGGCGTTACCATAATGTATATGGTTCAAAAAATGGATGCTGGAGATATTATTTCTTCAAAAGAAATAAAAATAAATGAAGATGATAATGTAGGAAAACTACATGACAAACTATCTTTATTAGGAAAAGAGTTACTTTTAGAAACTCTACCTAATATTATTAATGGAAATATTTCTAGAACTCCTCAAAATGAAGAAGAAGTTACTTATGCTTGGAATATAAAAAGAGAAGAAGAAATTATTGATTTTAATAAAACTAGTAGACAAGTTTTTAATCATATTAGAGGTTTAAATCCATTCCCTGGTGCTTATAGTACTCTAGATGGTAAAGTATTAAAAATATATGAATCTAAAATAGGAAACTCTAAAGGAAAAATACCAGGTGAAATAATAGAAATATATAAAGATGGTATTGGAGTTTCAACCTTAGATGGAGAAATAATACTAACACAAATTAAACCCTTTGGGAAAAAATTAATGAGTGTTAAAGATTATTTAAATGGTATTAAAGATAAAGAAAGTTTAATTAGTAAGAGGTTTGATGATTATGAAGAAATTAAAAGAAATATATAATTCATTTTCCGAAGTTATGGAAAACCCTAGGAAAAGAGCAATAGTAATTTTTTGTATGTATATTATTTTCTTTCTTGTAGTTATTTTAATGATAAATGTAGGTAGAAGTTTTAATAATAAATCAGAGACTATTAATAATACAAATAATAGCAATAATAATGGACAAGTAGAAAATACATTGAATTATAAAAATATAAGTAAAGAATATGAATATAAAGCAGATATTGAAATTGATGAAAACGATGAGATTACAAAATATCAAATAACTGGTAAAAATACTTCTACAGATAATAGTGAAACAATTACAAAACTTAATAAAGAAACTGAAGAATATGAAGCTACAGAAAAACCAATAATTATTAATGATGACTTTATGGACTTAAATAAGATAATAAGTTATGTCAATGATAAAGATTATGAATTTTCAACATCATATAAAGATGGGACTATACTAAAAAATTATTTAGTACCTGTTAAACAACTCGATGAAACATTGACATCTAATGAAAATATAGAAGTTAATGTTTATGAATTAAATGATACTATCAATAAGATTGTAATTGAGACAACTAATTTTGACAAAATTAAAAACAGTAATATAAATAGCATTATTTATTTTATAGAGTATAAAAGCTTATAAAAAAGTTTGACAAAATTAAAATATTATACTAAACTTTTATTATAATAAAGGAGATAGTAATTATGAAAAAACTCTTTCAAACAATTAAAGAAAACAAAGTAAAAACAATACTTATTGTAGTTCCAATTTTAGTAATAATTTTAGGATTTTCATATGCGTTCTTTTTTACAAATGTATTTGGAAATAGTAAAACAATGAGTTATGGAACCCTAAGTATAAATTATACTGATGGAGAAAAATTAAATTTTTATAACAGTATACCAATGAAAGAAAATCAAGTGGATCAATTTGCAACCAAAAAAGAATTTTCAGTAACCAATACAGGAAATGTGGATGGATACTTAGAAATATCACTTAGTTCAATAAGTATACCAACAGAATTAAAAAATGCAAACTTTAGATGGACATTATATAGTGATGATACCCAAATAGCAACAGGTAATTTCAGTGAAGTAACTGATAATAAATTAAAGTTAAAAAACAATTTACCGCTTAAAAAAAGTACAACATCAAACTATTCAATAGCGCTTTGGATATATGATGATGAAAGTAATCAAAATACAATGTTAAATAAAACATTTACAGCAGGGATAACAGT
>CALVYE010000080.1 GCA_944372025.1 uncultured Bacilli bacterium
AAATGTGCGTTTTCTTTTGTAACTACATCTTTTTTATCTTTTTTCTTATTTTTGTGCACTTTTCTTTTTATTTAACTTATTTTATATAATATACTATATATTTACACTTTTTTAGTGTTAAATTTCTTTTAAATATACAAAAAAGATACGACATAAAACCGTCGTATCTTGTAACTATCAATTTAATCTATACTAGGTTTAAAACTATTTAGATTGAGTATTATAGTTACCAGAAATTTGTTGTTGTCCCATTTGAACTAATCTTTTAGTGATTTCACCACCTACAGAACCATTAGCTCTTGAAGTAGTGTCTGGTCCTAAGTTAACACCAAATTCGTTAGCTATTTCATATTTCATTTGATCGATAGCTTGTTTAGCTCCTGGTACATATAATTTATTATTACTGTATTTGTTGTTCATTATTTTCACCTCCTACACTAATAGAATGTGAAAATTTTGTCAAACCATACATTTTTTTCTTTGGTAATTTATAGCAAATTTTCTATATCTACATCTGTTTTTTTTGGAACTTCAATTACCTCAATATTATCTATTGCTTCTTTAATTAATTTTTCAAAATTAAATCTTTTTTCTATAGAAATACATTTATTCAAAACAGGTTTTATAATAGGATGTTTTGGTAAAAAGATTGTACAACAATCTTCATAAGGTAGAATACTTGTTTCATATGTTCCTATTTTTTTTGCTATATCTATAATTTCTAATTTATCTAAGCAAGCAACAGGTCTTATTACAGGCATATTTGTAACTTCATTGATTACACTCATACTTTCCAATGTTTGACTTGCAACTTGTCCTATACTTTCTCCATTAATTAAAACTTTTAAATTATTTTTTAAAGCTACTTCTTGCGCGATTCTATACATCATTCTACGCATTATGGTTATCATATAATTAGAAGCATTGTTTTTATAGATTGCTTCTTGAATTTTAGTAAAAGGTACTATGTGTATTTTTATCTTATTAGTATACTTACATAGAATATTTGCGAGTGATATAACTTTATTTTTAGCTTCTATAGATGTATGTGGTGGAGATTCAAAATATATACAATCTATATTTATACCACGTTTCATGGCTAAATAACCACTCACAGGAGAATCGATCCCACCACTAAGCATAAGAAGACCTTTACCTTGAATACCTACAGGATATCCGCCTATACCAGGTATTTCATTAGTATAAATAAAACAACCTTCACTTCTTAAATCGATTCTTAAGATCTCTTCTGGATTGTGAACATCTACTTTTTTGTTTTTGGTGTTTGCTAAAATATATCCACCAACTACTTTAGAAATTTTCATACTATCCATAGGATAATCTTTTAAAGCTCGATTAGTAACTACTTTAAAAGTTTCAAAATTTTTAAAATTTAAAACTTCTAAACTTGCTTTTTTAATTTCCTCTATATTATTAGTATTAATTTTATAAGCAATTACTATACCATGTACTCCAAAAATATTAGTTAAAACTTCCGATATTTCATCTATATTTTTACTTTCTATATACATTCTAGATCTATCTTTTGTAATTTTTACATCATATGTCTTTAATTTATTATGTATATTATTTAAAAGACAACTGATAAAATTATCACGGTTTCCTTTTTTAGTAGTTAGTTCTCCATATTTAATCATTATTAATTTTTCCATCTTAATTACCTCTTTTTAAATTATTTAGATATTCAATCTTTTCATTAAAAATTTTTAAAAACTCCATAACTTCTTCTAAAGTAGTTAAATGTGAAATACTTATTCTAATAGATGTACTTGATATTTTTTCAGATTTTTTTAGTGCAGCTAAAGTACTAGACACATCGTTAATGTTAGAACATGCACTTTTAGTTGATATAAAGATTTGTTCTTCTTCCATAGCATGTATAAAAGTTTCAGGTTTAATATTATTTAGACTTATATTTATGATATGTGGTATACATTCATCATTACTATTTATTACAATATTTTTATTACTTTTAAAATTATTAATAATAATTTCATTTAATTTTTTTACATGGTTATATTTATTATCTAAATTATTCAAAGCTATACGTAAAGCTTTAGATAAAGATACAATTAAAGGAAGTGCGGGAGTTCCACTTCTATATATGCTGTCGCTTTTACCACCATGAAATAAAGGTGTAAGTTTAATATTTTCTTTTTTTATAAGACAACCTATTCCTTTAGGCCCAAAAAATTTATGTGCTGAAAAACTAAATAAATCAATATTAGATAAATCTACATCAATTTTTCCTAAAGCTTGAGTTCCATCCACGTGGAAAATTAATTTAGGATATTGTTTTAAAATTTTAGCAATTTCGTTGATGTTTTGCTTGATCCCAAGTTCACTATTTACATAACATATGCTTACAAGTATCGTATCATCTCTTATTAATGATTTTAAATTTTGAATATTAATAAGTCCATTTTTATCTAATTCTACATAAGAAATTTCGTAACCTAAAGTTTCTAAATATTTTAAAGTTTCACTTACAGATGAATGCTCTAATTTTGTAGTTATAATATGTCTACCTCTATTTTTGTAGAAAGATGCTATACCTTTAAGAGCCAAATTATTAGACTCTGTCGCTCCACTTGTATATATTACTTCACAAGGTTTGATTTTTAAAAGCGAACTTATTTGATTTGTCGCACTTTCTAAAAGTTCTCTACTTTTGGTACCTAGGGAATGTATAGAATTTGCATTTCCAATAAAATTTTTGCTCACTTTTACATATGTATCTAAAACTTCATCATTTATAGGAGTCGTCGCCGAATAATCTAAATAAATCATAGAAATCACCGAATAAAATTATATAGTAATAATCATTAATTGTAAAGAAAAAGAATTATAATGAGTAATTAATTATAATTCTTTATATTTTAAAATTTCATCTTCAGCAATACCAACAACCTTTGATATAATTTTTATATCTATATTTTCTTTTAACATATTAATAACTATGTCTTTTTTATTTTGTTCAATACCTTTCTTCATGCCTCTTTCCATACCAACCTTTTCAGCATATAGTAACTTTGTATTGTTAACCTTCCTATCAACTATTTCTTTGTCATACATTCCCACTAATTCTGTGTCCTCTGATAAATCTACTAACTTCTCTTTTGCCTTTTTCATAGTATCATCATCCCTTACTATATCTTCTATATCTCTTACATCTTCCATTGTAAGTAATAGTAACTCTCTATCTTCTTTACTTAATTCATTTTTATTATAATATAATTTATTTATTAAGTCTAGGTTAACATGATATATACATTTTCCTTTGTAAGAGATTTTAGAAAAATAAAAGGTAAAAAAAAGAGAAAATCTAGTCTAAATAG
>CALVYE010000081.1 GCA_944372025.1 uncultured Bacilli bacterium
TTAATTTTTTTTCTTTTTTGTATTAAACGAATCCTTTTTTTCCTTAAAAAATTTCATTTCAAGTTTTGGCTTTATATCTAATTCATATATTGAATCACAAATTTTATAATAATAAAATCTTTTTATATGAGATAAATCATTTTCAGTAAGTGCTAAATTCATAGCTCTACCATATTCATCTCTTTCAGATATTTTTACATATATTGGTGGTACATTTGCAACTCTAAAAAGCATATTTGTAAACGCACGCATTGTTCTACCATTACCATCTGGAAATGGATGAATTCTAATTAATTCACAATTTAATTCTACACATTTATCGACAAAAGACAAGATCCTTTTTACATCATTATTTTTCTTGATTTCCACTCCTAAAGCAACAACATCTTTAACTACTGGATACAAAGCTGCTATTTTTTGGGGTATATAACTCCAATCTTCAGTTTCTACTCCACTATTAGGTAAAAATATTGGATGATTTCTAAAACTCCCACCAAATTCTGGATGTGGAGATTTTGAATATAAAAGTTGATGTATTTTAAGAATTTCATAAATATTTATATCTTTGGGATTTTTATCTTCATGAACGTATTCATATACAACTCTTAATCCTTTTCTTTCGTGTATTTCGTGTACATCTTCTATAATATTTTCATTATATAAATATCTTCTTCTAAAGTTGGTAAGTAAAAATTCAAATCTAGGATTATCGTTAATTGCATAATATGATTTTATAATATTTTGAGGTATATAATTATCATTTGAATACAATTTTTTTTCTTTTTTTCTTCTTTGATAATTCAAGAATATATATTCAATAAAAGAATCATCAAAGTTTATATCAAAATTATTATTTTCCATAAATTTATACTCTTTCTATAAAATTGTTTTTAGCGATTTCAATTATTTGATCCAATCTATTAATTGGTATAAATCCCTTCCCGTTCATTTTTTCAGAAAATCTTATTCCGATGCCACCTTCACCTGTCCATTCTCTCAAATTACCAGCATAATCATCAATTAATATGGAATTCTTAGTATGTACCATTTTAGTTTTAGAAATTTTTTTAGGAACAGGAATAAAGGTAATGTCTTTAAAATATTTTCTTATATATTCTATTTTTGCCACGGCTTCATCTAAAGAAACTACATGTGATAAAATACTTACATTAAATAGTCCACTATCTATTATTTTTTTTATACAATCAATTGAATCATTTATTTGAGAACATTTTTTATTAATGAAATCTTTCCAATTTAGTTCACTATAAAATTTTCCTACATTATCTTCATTTTTTTCTATACCCAATTTATCAAACATATCATATCCAACTTCAATTGTGTTCATTATTACTCCATCAAAATCGATATATAAATTAATCATTTTTATTTAACCTACTTTCCAATTTTAGCGCTAACTCTTTTATTTTTCTAAATTTATGATTAAGTCCAGATTTAGAAAGTTTAATATTAGTTTCTATGTTTAAAATATCACTTAGTTCTTGCAAAGATGATTCAGGATATTTTAATCTATATTTAATTACTTCCTTTGTTTTATCATCTAAAAGTTCTATCGCATCATTCTTATTTATAATATCTATATATTTTATTTGTTGATTTGCTGTATTAATTGTTTTTTCAACATTTGCTTGTTCACAATTATTTAATCTATTTGTCATATTTACATGATCTCTATAAATTCTAATATCTTCAAAATAAAGTACAGAAGAATAAGCTTTCATCATTCTTAAAAAATCACTTATTTTCTCGGCTTCTTTTATGTACACCATATACCCTTTTGATCGATTAAGAACTTTACTGTTTAAGTCAAACTTGTTTAAAAGTTTACTAATAAGTTCTGCTTGTTTTTTATTTTTTATTATAAATTCTAAATGATATCTTGACGTTTTAGGATCATTTACGCTTCCCGAAGAAATAAAACATCCTCTTAAATAGGCTTTTATTTCTTCATCATCGCTTATTATGTAATCTAAAGGAACATCTAACATTTTACCATTTTTTAATAATGAAAGATTCTCAAGAATTGTACTACAATCATTATAATCCAATATATAAGTATTATTTCTATTAAAATTATACTGTCTTCTTACTGTGATTTTAGGTACTATATTGTATAGATTTTTTATGAGTGAAAAATATCTTCGTGCTACACTTGAATTTTCGGTCGATATTATTATGTGTTTATTAAGTATATTCGAACTGTTTATTAAGAATCCACATAATTCAGATATATATTCTGATTCATTACACTCTAATTTTGAAATTTCATTTTTAACAATAGTAGTAAAAGACATATTATTCACCTCTAATTAAATAAGAGAAAATTAAAAATGCAGTTTTAATTGAATTATGTCTTACTTGATTCTTTTCATTTAAGGATAATAAATTATCTGAAATTATTTCTACATTTAATTTATCAATTTCGTTTTTATCAATAATTACAGGTTCACTTTTTTCAAGAGTTTTATACCTATCTTGGATATCTACATCTACATATTTTGAGTTTACTATAACAGCATCTAAAAAGTTATCACCTACATATTTATTTAAAACTTTTATATAATCACTAACTTTAAAATGGTCGGTTTCACCATGTTCGGTCATTATATTACAAACATAAAGTTTTTTAGCTTTGCTTTTTCTAATTGCGCTAGTCATTTCACTACAAATTACATTTGGCAAAATACTCGTATATAAACTTCCTGTAGAGAAAACAATTAAATCCGCTTCCATTATAGCTTCAATAACTTCTGGAATAACTTTAGGGGTATCTTTATAATAAATTCTTTTTATAACTTTACCTGCTTTTGTTATATTTGATTCGCCTTCTAAGATTTCTCCGTTACTAGTTTCTGCCATTAAGGTTGTTTTTTCTTCAGTAAAAGGTAAAATTTTACCTTTAATATTCAAAATTTTAGTAAAAGATTCAACTGCATCAACCATATTACCCGTTATATCTAACATTGCTGCTAATAATAAATTGCCAA
>CALVYE010000082.1 GCA_944372025.1 uncultured Bacilli bacterium
GTTGAATTAGACGATCAAGGAAGTATTGTAGAAACGGCAAGGTGATATTATGGATGATACTAAAAAAATAAGTTCATTTCAATTAGGAATTTTAACGTTTTTTCTAGCAAAAGCTTCATTTTTCCCAATTGCTTCTTCAATGATTTTAAAAAGTTCTGGTCATAATTTTTGGATTAGCATTATTTTAGGAGTTATTGTAGGATTCATTCCTTTAATGGTATTTATATTTATTAATAAACATGATGAAAATAAAAATATTTTTGAACTTAATATTTCTAACTTTGGTAAAGTTATAGGAAATATTTTAAATTTCTTGATAGTAATAGCGGTTATAATTGTAGGCACTATTATGTTACTCAGTATTTGTAATTTTATTTTCTTTAATTATTTAGATGCAATCCCTCAATTATTTATTGCTGCCCTATTATTACTTGTAATTAGTTATGCTGCAATTAAAGGAATTGAAACTATTTGTAGAACAAGTCAAATACTATGGATTTTTAGTACTGTTATATTTATAATTGGTTTTGTTTGTTTACTAAACTATATAGATTTAAGTAACTTTAAACCTATTTTTGAGATTTCTTTTAATGATATATTGTTATCTACATATAATGTGATTCTTTTTAGTATAACTCCTATATTTTTATTATCTGTTATACCACAAAATATAATTGTAAAAAAAGAAAGATATAAAAAAAGTATCATTATAGGTTATATAGGAGCATTATTAGTTGTTTTTTTAACATTATTTAGTACAGTAGGAGTTTTAGGCAATATTACTAATCTTTTTCTTTTTCCAGAGTATATAGCACTCAAAAATATTCAATACTTTCATTTTTTTGAAAGAATTGAAAATGTTATTGCTATTCAATGGATTTTTGATTCTTTTGTTTTTCTAACATTAATTCTATATTTCTTGAAAATATATATGAGTACAAGTTTTAAAGTTAAAAATGAAAAAACTAATAATGCAATTGCAATTTTGTTTTCTATTATTTTATTAATTTTATCAAATGTTTTATTTACTAATTCTTTAAATGTAAGAAATATAATTATAAATAATTATTCAATAATAATGTTAATTTGTTTTATAATTGTTCCGCTAATTATTTATTTAAAACTTAAATTAAGAAAAACAAACTCTTGATTATATTTATTAAAATTAAAAGAACTAAAACATATAGTACAAATATATATTTTAGTTCTTATTTTATAAATTAGCATCTGATATTATATATGGATTATTTATGGTTCCGTCTCCACTTTTTATTAATACATTTGGTTTTAGATTTATAACTGGACGAGCGCCACAATTCGTTCCCCATGGGTCAATATATGAAAAATTAAAAGTTGCTCCATTAAAAAAGTTTATATATCCGTCAAAATAATTAGAATTAGGTGTCAATGTACAAAATGTTGTATTATTTGCTAAATATGGTACATTATTTTCTGTCATATATTCTACTAATTCTCCCCCATATACCATTTCATCAGCAGTTATTAATCCTACTTTTTCATTTGCTACTATTGCATCATTCGGACATACAAAAGATGGATTTGAGTTGAACATTCGTGAATAATTATTATCATTATCATTATTGTTATAGCTATATACTTCACCTGTATCATTACAAAAACTACCAGTTTGAACTTTATTATTTAAGTTATTCTCAGTAATATTTGAAGTATACCAATCTTCTACAATACCCTTAATAAGACTGTCTGTTCCATCTGGTCTTATATATTCTAAGCCATAACAATTTCCATCACTTGGGTCTCCTTCACAATTACTTTCATCCCATTTAGATGGAACATTAATATTATTTTCTGAAATTAATCTAATAGATCCATCTTCATTAATGCGCACTATTCTCCATATAATTGGATCACCAGCATGTGCAACCACTTTTTCTTCATATTTACTACCGTTATATACCGAATTCGTTATATCGCTTTTATAAGTTCCAAATTGAACATAATTATTTTCAACCGCACCTCTATAATAATATGTTGGAAATCCAAACTCTGATTTTTTACTATTATCTTTTTGAACATATAATCCAGATTCATAATCGAATGTACATAAGCGAGTGGAGCTATCACATGTGCTAGAATCAAAACTGTATTCTCCAGGTAACACGTTACTATTATTATTTCCTAATATCTTCTTACTTAAAGTCCTCAATTCTCTAGAATATGCTGTTACTTCTGCTTTAGAAGTAAATGATGTTCCTTGAAAATTTTGAGTTTCTCCTGTTTCATTTAACCAAATTCTAATTTTATAGGTTTTAGATGAATTCCCATTTATAACCGAATTATTATATAAATTTAAAGTTGTTCCTGCATCAACAAAAGAACCTGTAGTAAGTTTTGTATCTCCTTCGTATAATCCCCATTTAAAATCATAATCTTTTAGCGAAGAAGACATACTAATATCTGTTAAATCAATACTTGCATACACAGGTGTTGAATTAGGATTATTTATAGTAAAATTAAATTCAGTTGCTTTACTTTCTATCTCATCTTCAAAAATTGGAGTATTGCTAGTAAGACGTAATGTTGAGCCTTCAGTGTAAGTAACATCAACTAAATCTTTAGTGGTAATATTATTAAGTCCCCCACTTGCCCTTGCAAAAAATATTGCAAGCGATGTTCCAATAATTATAAGACCAAAAATAGAAGTTAATACTATTTGACCTATCAATTTTTTTTTCTTTACCTTTTTTTCATTATTTATATTTTCATCCATATAAGACACCTACCATTATCTATATCTATAATTAATTTTAAGGTAAAAGTAATTATTTGTCAATGTTCAAAATAATATTTGTTAATCCTTTTTTAAAAAGATACCTTATCATTAATAAAAAAGATTCCGATATATATTGTATAATATCTCTT
>CALVYE010000083.1 GCA_944372025.1 uncultured Bacilli bacterium
TAGGAGTCTGGGCCGTGTCTCAGTCCCAGTGTGGCCGATCAACCTCTCAGTTCGGCTACGCATCGTCGCCTTGGTAAGCCATTACCTTACCAACTAGCTAATACGCCGCAGGCCCATCTTTAAGTAGTGCTTTGAGGCACCTTTTAATATAGAAACGAATCTATATGTTATTCGGTATTAGCAGTCGTTTCCAACTGTTATCCCAATCTTAAAGGCAGGTCACCCACGTGTTACTCACCCGTCCGCCACTAGGTGGCAACCCAAATCCAATTTTGTGCAAGCACGCAATCTTCATTGGACCACCTCGTTCGACTTGCATGTCTTAGGCATGCCGCCAGCGTTCATCCTGAGCCAGGATCAAACTCTCAAAAAAATTGAAAAAAAGTTATTTGCTAACTTTTTAATTTCTTAATAGTTTATACCTAGCTTTTGAAACTCTTATTTTACTTAGTTTTCAAAGATCATTTTCCAGTCATTTTTTTCGACTGCGTTATTAATATATCACATTCTTCTAAGCAATGTCAACACTTTTTTAAGCTTTTTTAATTATTTTTTAAAAATAATTAAATATCTAACTTCATAAAAAGGTTTACATTAATATTATGAATATTAATAACTTTTTATGATTGATTTTTCAATCATTTTTGTGTTCTTTTCTCAGTTGCCCACCTAATATATCAAATTAAATTTTACGTGTCAACACTTTTTGACATTTTTTTTAAAAAAAATTAAATATAATTAAAAATAAACTATATTTAATCTTTTTTTCATAAATATTATATGATTTTTCTACTAAAAAATTCCTGTTTTTTTAGCATATTCCAGATATACCGAATAATAATATTCTCCTAATCCTTTTTTAAAAGGCCCTTTATGTGATTTATATAATTCTATTAAATCCGATAATTCATAAGATGTAATTTCATCTATTTCTTTACTATAATTCATTATATTTTTATGATATTTATATTCATCTCTATCTAGTATTCTAAATGCTCCATCTGGAAAAACTCTTAAATCTAGGTCGTAATCAATATATTTTATATATTTATCATCTATTACATATGGTGATGCAATATTACAGTAATAATATATTCCTTTATCTTTTAACTGACATATTACGTTGTACCATTTATTTTTAAAAAAATAAATTACTGCTGGTTCTTTAGTTCTCCAAGTTCTTCCATCTGACTCTGTAACTAAGGTTCTATTATTACCGCAAACTATATAATCATCTTTAATATCTAAAATAACAGCTTCATCCCAAGTTCTATGAATATTTTTATTATGTTTATAACTGTGTATTTCTAATTTTTCTCCTATTTTTATATTATCCATTAAATTTCCTCGTTTCTAATCATTTACCATTATAAACTATTTTTAAGAAATGTCAAAAAGGACTTCAAAAAATTTTGAAAGTCCTTTACTTTGTTATAACTTCTAAAGCTTTTTGTAATTGTGTATCTTTTTCATTAGTAGGATCTAAGTAATATTCTTCATTTTGTTCTACTTTTTCATCTGGTTTAATACCTATATCATTTATCCAATTACCTTTTGGTGTTAACCATTTTTGAGTAGTATATTTTAGCATTCCTCCTGTATCTAATGTTTTAGTTTGTTGTACTGTACCTTTTCCATATGAATTCATACCAACTATTTTTGCACCATAACTTTCTTGGAAAGCTGCTGCTAATATTTCTGATGCTGATGCACTATATTCATTTATTAAAACCACTACATCAAAATCTTGCGATTCTTTAGTTTCATCTTTTATTTTTTTCTTTTCGCCTTTTTCTTCTAACTGATATATAATTTTATCTTTTTTCAAGAATAACTCCATCATATCTGTTACAGCATCTAAATATCCCCCAGAATTGTTTCTAACATCAATGATTATTTTATCTATCTTTTCTTTTTTTAAATCATTTATTGCATCTTCAAACTGATTATATGTATTTGCAGCAAAAATACTTATTGTAATATATCCTACTTTTTGATTATTGCTTTCTAAAATCTCATGAGTTACAGAATCTAAAGTTATATTACTTAGTGATAATTCTACTTCTATTTCTTTATTATCTCTTACTACTACAATTTTAATTTTATCTTTTTTTGATTCTTTTATCATAGATGAAACTTCAGATGAGTTTTTTCCTTCTACAGAATTACCATCAACTTTTTTAATTACATCTCCCATTTTTAATCCAGCTTTTTGTGCTGGAGAATTTTCAAAAGTACTGTAAATAATTACATCACCATTTTCAAGTTGAGATATTTCTGCACCTATTCCTGTATAATTTCCATATAATCTATCATTAAAATCACTGGTTATTTCTTCATCCATATACATAGAGTAAGGATCATCTAATTCGGACATCATTCCATTTATCGCACTGTTTATAAGTTTATCTTTGTCTATATCTCCATAATAATTTGCAACTACATCTTCATATGTATCTATAAATTCTTTTAAATTTTTATCCGATGAATTATTACTTACATTACCATCAAATTTATTTGTAACTGAATACCCGATAACAATACCAACCGCAACAGTAACCAGTATTATTATTATAACTTCAAATAGTTTAAATTCAGTTCTTAAGATATTCTTTTTTTCATTGTCTTTATTGTCCATTGTTTCACCACCATTATTTAAATATATCATAAAATTGATTTATTTAGAACTTTTTTACATAAAAACAGAGAAAAAGAGTAAAATTTCTTCGCAAAGAAATCTGATACCCTAGTTTGACAGTTTTATTATGAAAATCATCGCAATCCTAGATAAAATCTAGTTTTTTTACAAAATACTTATTGC
>CALVYE010000084.1 GCA_944372025.1 uncultured Bacilli bacterium
ATAAACTTCCCGTAGAAAAAACTATTAAATCTGCTTCCATTATAGCTTCAATAACTTCGGGAATAACTTTTGGAGTATCTTTATAATATATTCTTTTTATAACTTTACCTGCTTTTGTTATATTTGATTCTCCTTCTAAAATTTCTCCACTGCTTGTTTCGGCCATAAGCGTTGTTTTCTCTTCAGTAAAAGGTAGGATTTTACCTTTAATATTTAAGATTTTAGTAAAAGATTCAACTGCATCAACCATATTACCCGTTATATCTAACATTGCTGCTAATAATAAATTGCCAATTGGATGACCATTTAAATCACTATTAGTATTAAATCTATATTGTAACAATTGTTCAAGTATAGGTTCAACAGTAGATAAACTAACCATTACATTTCTCAAATCTCCAATAGCAGGAATATCAAATTCATCTCTGAGTCTTCCTGTAGAGCTACCATCATCGCTAACTGAAACAATTGCAGTTATGTCTAATGGAAATTGTTTTAATCCCCTAAGAAGAGTTGATAACCCAGTTCCACCACCTAAAACTACTACTTTTTTATTCATATGTCCACCAACCTTCAAAAATAATTATACTATAAATGAATATATTAACAAAGTTTATTCTACAATTTCACATAAAAATTCATCTATTTTATTTAGGTTGAACCCTTTTTGATATAGTTTATGTTTTAATTTCATTTCTAATTCTTTCCCTTTATATTTCCTAGATAATTTTATATATTCTTTTTGTGCTTCCTTTTTAAAAATATCATCATCATTTTTATTATCAATATTATTTAATTTATCTATATACATTTCTTTATAATAACCTAAATCATTTAAAACGTTTTGTATTTTATTTTTAAGCATTATTGAAGAAAATTTAGTATTATTTTTTATGTATTTATTTATTATTTTATCAATTTTATTTTCAAATTCTTCTTTTTTAATATTACCTAAATGTTTATTAATAATTTCATCGTTTATTTTATGTTTTTTTAACTCATTTCTAATCTTATTTGGTCCATAATTTGTTAAAAGTAATTTATCATTAATATATGACTTACAAAAAATATCATCATTTATCAATTTATTTGTTTTAAGTTTGTCTACTACTTTATTTATAGTTTCTTCATCATATAAATTTTCTTTCAAATAATTTTTAATCTCTTCTTCACTACGAAGTCTCGTACTAATTTTTTTAACACATTTTACATATATACTTTCAAATCCATTATCTTTATTTATTTTTTCTAAAAGTTTACTATCTATTTTTTTATTAACTAATAAATTATTTTTAATGATTACATCTTCATATAGTAAAATTTTTTGTCCATTATCTAACAATAACTCGTATTGATTTTTATTTTTCTTTTTAAACTTTTCTATATTCACTATATCACCTTCATTAAAATGATATCATACATTAGTTCGTTTATCAAATTAAATTTATTTATATAAAATTTAAAAATATTTTCAAATACATAGTTACAATTAATTATGTTATTAAATTTTTCTAGAATATATTAAAGTGTAAGTTATGAAAGGAGACAAAAAAATATGTCATGTTTTGAAAATCAAACAAGATCAGCAGCTATTGCAAGAGACAACAATGGATGCGGGTGCAACTGCGAAAATAATGGTATTGTTGCAATACTAAGATCAATCTTAGCAGCTCAAAAAAGAGCAGAAATAAGAGAAGAGGAAGAAGAATTCTGTGATAGAACAATTCTTGGACCATGTTGTAGAAAAGAAGAATGTAATACAAGACCTATAAACATCTATACTTGTGCAGGAGAACCAGTTTCTATAGACTTCACTATGAATGGTAAAACTTGCACTACAACTGTATTTAGAATTGAAAAAATTGATGGATGTATATGTACATTCAGATGTTTAGCAGAAAAATCAGATGACGGTTGCAAAAGACGTTTTGTTAAAACTGATACTTTCTTCAGTGTAAACGAAGGATGTTGTTGTCATATTATCAAATGCTTAGAAGATACATTTGTTGATTGTTTATAAAAGAAAAAACGCACATTAGTTAATCCCCTGAGAGATGATTAAAAGTCATCTCTTTTTGTGCGTTTTTTCTAATAATATTATATGTAATTTTCTAAAAAAAGCTTAATGTTTTACTTTAATTAAGCCTTGAGCTAATTCTTCTAATGCTCTACCAATTGGTTTAGATGAAATATATTCATTTTCTTTCATTTGATAAAAACAATCTTTTTCAATTTGGCGTGCTCTTTTTGCAGCAATATGAACAAGCTCATACTTTGAATCAACTATTGTAAGTAATTTATCAATTGATGGATATATCATGTATCACACACTCCCTCTATATTATTAATATAATATTTTATTTTGATTAATACAATAAATTTTACAAAACTTTACATTTATTTTTCATATTTTAACAATTAGACTAATACCATATACACAAAAAACTTACAATCATATTATAAATTAGAAAAGGGGGAAAAAAAGTGTTCGGTAAAAAAAATAGTAGATGCTACGACATGGGAAATATGATGTGGCAAGCATTAATGACAAATACTGCGGGTGAATATATGACTACTGACAAAAAATTTGAAGGTAAAAAAGAATGTGGTATTAAACCTCATATGGAACCACAAATGTGTTGCGATCCAATGCCTGGATGTAAAATGCAACCAGTTTATGAATGTCCTGTTGAAAAATGTGTTCATAGAACAATCTGTCATGAAATACCACA
>CALVYE010000085.1 GCA_944372025.1 uncultured Bacilli bacterium
TCTGTAGCATATTCTTGTTTTATCATTCCATATTTATTTTTAAATTTTGTTCTATCATTACTATGTATGTAACCTTGATATTCATCTACAAAATTATCATTTTTCAAAGCATATACCAATCTATTATCTCTTTTAATAATTGTTAACTTACTATTATCTATTAACTCTTGCTTTAGTTTTAAATATTCATTATTATTCTTTAATGCTATATCTTCAATAAAATGCCCAATTTCATGTATTACTTCATACTTATCAGCTTTTTGATAAATATATATTTTCTTGTTTTTTTTTTTTTTTTTACTATAATCAAAATCACTTGTACCTTTTGTAACAATTTCAAATTCTAATTTCTCATCTAATATTTTCCCTAAATTTTGTGGTAAGAGATTAATTGCGTCTTTAATAGCTTGCTCTTCATTATCAGTATCATATCCAATTGCTACATTTTTTCTAATATATGGATATATTATATCATTTTTAGAACTATTTGTCACATACTTTTCTTTCCACTCATTATAATTCATAGAGGATGATACTTTTATAGTTTTTCCGTTTTCATCTCTTGCCCTTCTTTCCAATCCTTCTGTTACTTCATCATCAAAATGTGCTACAGTTGTACATCTATCATTTACATGCATAGGTGGATAATTTACTCCTGTTTTTCTATCTTCAACATTAAATACTCTATTATCTAAACTAGCACATTTATCACATGTTCTATTATCTAATGTTGCTATAAACTGATATTTTTCTATTTCACATTCTTCATATGCTAAAGCTTCACTTTCGTTTGCAAAATGATTTACCTCAGTTCTTACTAATCTAGTAGCATTATAAGTACCGACGTTCATATATTCCGATAAATTCTTACTTATTTTTTGAACTGATTTTCCTGTAATTATATCTGCCGTCAAATTTGTTTTTAAGTATCTTCCTAATTTTTCTGTATTATTCCATATTCTCTGAGAATAATTTTTATTATCTATCCATTTATTTGCCAACATCAAATTTAAAGTATTAGTGTTTAAGTGAGAAAAAGAAAAGGCATATCCTGTTCCTTTTTGAATATCATAAATAGTATGATAATAAGCTTCGTCTATTGTCTTTATATATCTACTTTCAGTTATATTTTGTTCTAACTCGGCAAGTTTGTACATTTCCATGTTTATATTATCTTGTAATTCTTGTAATCTACTAATTCTATAAGCATATGCAGGAGCATTATATTTAGTTAAAAGTTTCTTTTTTAAATTTTCATCTTTTATATTTTCATTTATAACTTTTAACATATTTTTATAATGCACTTCTGTTTCTCTTTTATTAAGCAATTGTTTTAAAACATCTTTTTCTAAAACACCATGTTTACCAAAATTTTTAAAAATAGTTTCAATTTCTTTATTTATATTTATTGTTGCGTTATTATATATTTTTATTAAATCATTAATAGTATATTCAGTATTTTTTTCTACGCTTTTCATCAATTCTGTAGAACGTTTTTCCCAATAGCCCACTGGTTTTCTTGCCATAAAAATAACACCTCCTAATCGGTGCTATCTTCAAATTTTGGTGAATAATTTTTTTTGATATCATAATTTACAATTTCAAGTGGTTTTATATCTGCTTGTATTGTAATACTAGATACTCTTATTAAATCATTACATATATCTTCTGCTCTATCAATTAAATCTTTTCCAATCAATTTGATTGCTGTTATACAACTTTCTTTATCTTTAATTTCAATCATTATTTTCACCACCTTCAAAACCACCACTACTATTAAAAATTTGACTTTGTAATTTCATGCTTTCTTGTTTTTCTTCTTTAATTCTTTTTAGTTCTTCGTCAACATCGTCGCAGTATGGATGTTTCTCTAATTTACTTCTAAGACTTAATGTAGTATCATTACTTAAAGTATTTATTTTTTCTGTTTCATTAAATATTCTTGATTTATTAAATTCTATTTTAAAATCAAATTCATTAACCTCTAATGGTATTTTTCCTTGCATTTTTAAATCTTGTAAGACATACCATAAAATTTCATGTATTGCAGGTGTAAGCCCTGCTATTGTATCGTCTGCTTTCATATCTAAATCAGTATATAAAAATTCTAAAGATACTCCACTTGGAGCTTGCCCTATTAAATCTTTATTACTCGTATCGACAGCTCTACCAAATTCATAAATTAATTCTTTTAATCCTTTTAATAATGCTTGTCTTGCTTCGTAAGGAATGTCTAATAATTTTGCATCTATTTTACCTGCTGTATCATTTGTTCTTGCAACACCATTTACTTTTAAGTTTTCTATCAATGCGAGTAAATCTTCTGCTCCATAACCATTTATTAACCAAATAATTTCTTTTAAATCTTCTACTGTGTTAACGTAATTACTATTTATCAAATCATACGCATCTATCAATGGTTTTATTGGTTCTAAATCTGTCATCTTTTCTTCATTATTTTCTATTTCTATAAATGGTACTTTTTCCCAACTATGTTTTTCAATTCTTTTTAGGTTATTTAAAGCATTATCATATACTTCTCTATACCAATGACACATTGGTCGAGGTCTTGTTACGTCTTCTAAATATACTGTTGTATCGTTAATTTTTGTTTCAATATAATACTTAACTTCTTTATCATCCCAATATTCCACATATACCCTATTTTCAGGCTTATCTCCTGATAAATCTTGAATAGTA
>CALVYE010000086.1 GCA_944372025.1 uncultured Bacilli bacterium
TCACATCAATTAGAAAATTACAGTACTAATAACACAGAAATTTATAATATTAAACCCAATGTAATGATGACATCATATATGCTTAGGGAAAAACTTAACGATTATGAAATACCATCTTTAGTTGAAGAAGCAAATATAAATGAACTTTTAAGAGTAAATGGTTGGAGTGGCTCAAGTGCTTATAAGGCGTCAAAATTATTAATTGAAGACGCTAAAGAAAAAAATAAAAATTTAAAATACTTTATAGATGTACATAGAGATTCGGTAAAAAGAAGTGCGACTACCATAGAAATAAATGGAGTTACATACGCAAAACTATATTTTGTTATAGGGTTAGAAAATCCGGATTATAAATACAATATGGAATTTGCTACAAAATTAGATAAAATGTTAAATGATAGTTATAAAGGGATAAGTAAGGGGATACTAGCTAAAGAAGGAAAAGGAGTAAATGGAGTATACAATCAAAATTTAGATAAAAATTTATTATTAATAGAATTTGGTGGGGTAGAAAATACTATTGATGAGGTCAATAATACTGTAGAGGTTCTTGCGAAAATATTAAGTGAGTATATAAAACAAAATGAAGCTTGAACCTAACAAAATTTTTAAAAATATTTTGATATTTCTCTTTATTATATTTATTGCCTTATATATTTCGCAATCTACAGGTTATTATGAATACGAACAATATAAAAAAGTAGCTTTAACAAATGAACAAATAAAACAGTTTGAAGAAGATGTAAAAAATGGTAAAAATGTAAATGTAAAAGACTATGTTGGAGAAACTAAAAAAGAATACGGAAATAAAGTTTCTAATATGGGCCTCACAATTTCTGAAAATATCGAAAAATACGTCAAAAAATTTATCAATGGTGCATTTGATGCGATTGGTAAAGCTGTAAAGGAAAAATAAGTTTACACTATTTAAAAAATCGATTCTATTTATATTTTACATAATAAATTTTTGTGATAAAATTATAATAGAAAGCGAGTGGCAAAAATGAAAGATAAAAATAATACATTATTGAAAGTTACTCTTACAATTATAGTAATTGGATTAGCAGTTGGGGCAGTATTTTTAGGTAAATACTTGTCTGACATATATGTTGAAAGTAGAGCAAATGATAATACTGAAACTGTAGAGTTAGAACAAAATAAGTAAGAGAAATTTTAATTACCTTAATTGTTTATGATATAATTGATTAGTGGTGATTTTATGGGGTTTAATATTGGAAATGTAAAAATTAACAACAGAGTTATTTTAGCGCCTATGGCTGGTTATTCTAATAGTGCTTATAGAAGAATAATAAAGAGTATGGGTTGTGGTCTTATATACGCTGAAATGGTCAGTGATAAGGGAATATTTTATAACGATAAAAAAACTAATCAATTATTATATATGACAGATGAAGAACGACCAATTTCTCAACAAATATTTGGAAGTGATAAGGAAAGTTTTGTATATGCTGCAAAATATATTGAAAATATGATGCATCCAGATATTATAGATATAAATATGGGGTGTCCCGTTCCTAAAGTTGCTTTAAAATCACAAGCTGGTTCAGGATTATTAAAAAGTCCTGCAAAAATAAAAGAAATTGTAAGTGCGGTTGTAGAAGCCGTAAATATTCCTGTTACAGTTAAAATAAGAAGTGGCTGGGATAATGATAGTATAAATGCAGTAGAGGTTGCTAAAATATGTGAAAATGCAGGTGCGAGTGCGATTGCAATTCATCCTAGAACACGAGCACAAGGTTATAGTGGACATTCTGATTGGAGTATAATAAAACAAGTTAAAGATGCAGTAAATATTCCTGTAATTGGGAATGGAGACATAAAAACTATTTACGATGCAAAAAGAATGTTAGAAGAAACTGGTTGTGATGCAATCATGATAGGCAGAGCTGCACTTGGTAATCCATGGTTTATAAGAGAAGTTATTGAATATATAGAACATGATAAAATTATTGAAAAACCTACTAATGAAGAAAAAATAAAAATGATTGTTTATCATTTAAATCTTTTATTAGAATATAATGATGAAAAAAAAGCCATATTAGAAATGAGAAGTAATGTTTCATATTACTTAAAAGGTATGCCAAATAGTATTGAAGTAAAAAAAGAAATATTTAAAGTAACTAACAAAGATGATTTTCTAAATATTTTTCTAAAATATTTAGAAGATTTAAAGAATAATTAAAATGATAATAATATAAGAAAGGTAGGTAATTATAATGGCAAAAGAAAATTCAATTTATGATGAAGAATATGCATGTGATGAACTTGATTGCACATGTGACGATTCAAAAATGTGTTTAGCACTTAAAATAGGAATTGGAGTAGCTGCAGTTGCAATTCTAGGTAGCGTTATAACATATACAATTATTAAAAAACGTAAAAATAATTAAGATGAGAAATCATCTTTTTTTAATTTTTAATAAATTTTAAAAGTACTTTTTACGCCTAAATACTAATAATTTAGTGAGAGGTGATAAGAATGAATTATATTTTAAAATTTAAAAAATATTTAATAGTAGCAATAATGTTTATTTTATTTATAACTGGACTTATATTAATATATTTTACTAATATTAAAAACTATAAACCAGTATATGCTGCTAGTGAAACACTTGAAAAAAAAGATAACAAAGATGAAAACAATGAAAGTGAAAAAAATAAGGAAGAAGATAAA
>CALVYE010000087.1 GCA_944372025.1 uncultured Bacilli bacterium
GATATTAAAAAATCTAATGTTGATGAAATCAAAAATAGTGTATTAAATTACATAGGTAGTGATTTACAAAATATAAGTGTTTCTTACTATAATATAAATACTAAAGAAGAATTTGACATAAATGGAGATATTCAATATTCTCCTGCTAGTGTTTCAAAATTATACACTATTATTACATTATTTGATTATGTTAATCAGGGAAAATTAAATATAAATGATACTTATAAATATAAAAGTGAAGATTATGAAGATGGAACAGGTATTTTAAAAGACATGGATTTAAGTAAAAGTTATTCATTACTAACTTTAAGCGATTATGCAGTAATATATTCAGATAACATTGCATACCATATGATAATGCGAATCGTAGGATATCAAAATGTTAAAGATTATTATTCAAAAATTGTAAATGATAATATACAAACAAATGAAAATGGCACAATGCTAATTTCTAGCAATTATGCATGTATTTTATTAAAAAAATTATATGAAAATATAGATAGTAATTATTTGTATGAACGTATGATAGAAAACATGAAAAATACAGTTTTTAAGGATAGACTTGCGTTATATTTACCAAATGGCATCGTAGCACATAAAATTGGAAATTATAATTCTTATATACATGATGTAGGTATTATATATGTTGATAATCCATATATTCTTTGTGTAATGACTAACAATCTTAATAACGCATACATAAAAATAGCTGATATCTCAAAAATAGTATATGATTATAATGTACAATAAAATAATTTTTAATATTGTTATTTTGATCTTTACTAATTTTATGATATTATATATTCCTTCAGGAGAAGTGGTAAAATGGGAATATATCTAAATACGGAAAATGGAATAGAAGTAATTGATAAAAATAGTTTAGGAACATATAAACGTGGTTTAGAGGGTAAGGTATACAATTATAATGGCAATGCTTTAAAGATATATCATCCTATAAGCGGAAAAATAAGAATGGGAGAAAAAACTGCAAATTTATTGACTAGCTTAGAAACAAAACGTTTATTGATTCCTAATAAATTATTATATAAAAAGAGAAAATTATTTTTTAAAGATAAATTTGTTGGATATATGACTACACCATATATTGATAATTCTATACCATTTTTTCAAATAACTCATATGAGTTCTGATAAACTAAGTAGTGAAATAATGTTAATCTATGATGATTTAAAAATTCTTAGTAAAAATAAAATTCTCATTAAAGATTATGATCATCCTGATAATATAATATATAATGGTGATATCTATTTTGTTGATTGTGGTAGTTTTTCAATAAGTAATTCAAAAAATATTGAATATCACAATTTTACACAAATTAATAATGCTTTATACTTTCAATTAATTACTTTACAGCAATCATATAAATATAATAAAAATAATATAAAAGAAATTTTTGAGAATAATTTTGAAGAATTGACTGAAGAAGAAATTTATATACTCTATAAAATTCTTATAAGGATTTATTATAAAAATTTTAAAGAAATTTTAAGTTCTAATAATGAACAATTTAAATATAGATTATTAGAAATTATTGCAAAATTTGAAAGTATAAACAATTATAAGTTGGAATTAATTAAAAGTACATTAAATAAAAATAATAATCTCATAAATGATTATGAAAAATCTTTAATAAAAAAAATTTATAAATAGTTTTTTCAGAATTAAAATCCCAATTGATTATAAAAATCAATTGGGATTTTAATAAATATTATCTACTATAGAATTCAACGATTAGTGATTCGTTAATATCCATATTAAGTTCATTTCTTTCAGGTAATCTAACGAATGTTGCTTCCATTTTGTTTTCGTCATAATTAATAAATTCAACTCTAGCAGTTTTAGCTTCTAGAGAAGCTTTGATAGCTGGATGATTTTTAGAAGTTTCTTTAACTCCAATAACATCTCCAACTTTAACTGTGTATGATGGAATATCTACTTTTTTACCATTAACAGTAATATGTCCATGGTTAACTAATTGTCTAGCACCTCTTCTTGTAGAAGCAAATCCAATTCTATAAACTAAGTTATCTAATCTGCTTTCTAATAATTTTAAGAAGTTTTCACCATGAATACCTTTCATTTTAGAAGCTTTTTCAAAAATCTTTCTAAATTGTTTTTCAGTTATTCCATACATAAATCTTACTTTTTGTTTTTCAGTTAATTGTAAACTGTAGTTAGAAGGTTTACCCTTTCTTGCATTACCATGTTGACCTGGACCATAAGGTTTTTTAACAAGTTCTTTTCCAGTTTCCAATGTTGAAAAATTAACACGACGAGATTTTTTGTAAGCTGGGCCTGTATATCTAGCCATTTTTTATTTTCCTCCTTCTTGCGTAAACAAAGAGGCTTGGTAATTATTTTATAGGGTGGTTATTTTAATATTTTCACTTGCAGCAAAAGCTACTAATAAAACAAAAGTAATAAACACATTATAAAATAAATTCCCTGCTGCCTAATAGTTCGCATTTAAAATTATATAATTTTTATATAAATTAGTCAATAAAAACAATACATTTTATGATTTAACACTTAATTTATTACTAATTTAATATAATATTATTTTGAACATGTTAAACATTAGTTAAAATGATACCGATTTATAATGTGGATAACAAACAAAGGTAAACCTTGTTTGTAGTCATA
>CALVYE010000088.1 GCA_944372025.1 uncultured Bacilli bacterium
CTTTTTATACCTTTATAGAAAGTATCCTTTGCTTTTAGTACAAAATTATCTACAGCACCACTATGTATAAATTGTGTACCACCAATATCATTTTTTGTTATTTTATTATCTAAATTGTAAAAATCTGCTACAAACAATTTAGTAATCAATTCAGCATATTCCTTTTCATCAACATTATCTGTATCTAAAGTTTTAGCTAGCTGACGAAATAGATCTTTATATAACTTTGTTTCATTTTCATCAAGTGTATATCCATAATCTTTAATTTCATCAATAACTTTTATCGTATTTCTACCTTTTCCTTTATCAGTAAAGTTATTAATTAAATACCAAGTACATAAAGCCAAAAATATTAACGCTATTAAAATAAATATTAACCATTTTACCCATTTTTTCATCTTTTTTTTCTTTTTCATATACTACTCCTTACCCTTATTATTATTCTCTTTATTTTCAATATCTGTTTTAAATAAATCAAATACTATCGCATCATCTGAAACTTTCAATATTTGGTCAGCTATTTCAGATTTTTCTTTTATATATTGATCATCAATTGGATCTTGCGTTAGTGGTAAATACTCACCTTTTGAATTATTATAATAAACTTTATTTGTAACCCAATTACCATTTGGGAAAGGAACTATGTTATCTGGATAACTAAATACATCATGTCCTAATTGATATGGACTATAAACTCCTAACATATTTCCTAAAGTAGGTAAAACATCATACATTCCCATTACTGTATTTACTGTTTGAGTATATTGCTTATCCTTAGTCCAAATAATAAATGGCACACTTCTATTTAATTCATAATCATAATAATCAAACTCATCATAATTTGGATCATCTTTATCAAGTAAAGAATTTGTTTCAGGATTATAATTATACATCAAATTATATTCTTTTTTAGGTAATCTACCATCATGGTCTCCGTAGAATACAACTACTGTATTATCAAGTAATCCTGCATTTTCTAATTCTTGCATAAATTCGCCAATTGCAGCATCTGCGTAATGACAAGATTTAAAGTAATTTCCTAAACTAGTTCCTTCTAAATATGGGGCAGTTGCTTCTACAGTTTCACCTAATTCATTTGTAGTAGTATATTTCATACTAACATCAAATTCACCATATTTTTCTACATCATCAAATGGCGTATGGTTAGAAAGCATTATAAGAGTTCCAAAGAATGGTTTATCTTCTTTTTCGCTTATTTCTTTTATTTTTTCTACAGATTGTCTAAAGAAAGATTTATCTGATAAACCAAGTCCTATCTCTTCGTCTATATCGTAAGAACTTTTACTATAGAAATCTTCATAACCTAAATTTTTGTGCATAACTTGTCTATTCCAGAAACTACCATTGTTACCATGCATACTAAATGTATAATATCCTTTTTCTTTCATAAGTTGTGGTAAAGCCACATAAGTTCTATCAAAATAACTTATAAATACAGTCCCATTATTTACTGGCATTATAGATGTATTTAAAGTAAATTCTGTATCTGAACTTGTACCTACACTAACTTGTGAATAAAAGTTGTTAAAATACATTCCTTCTTTAGCAAGTCTATTTAAATTTGGAGTAACTTCTTGACCATTAAACGATGTTTCCATAGCGACTCTTTGCATACTTTCGGTATGTACTAAAATTACATTTTTACCTTCAAAAATATTTGTGTATTCATTGTTTGATAATCCCGTATTTCGTGTATCATAATAATCTCTAAATTCTTTATATGCAGTATCATAGCCAAATAATGTATTAAATTTTGGTTCTAAACTTTTAACTGCATCATTTATGTGATAAGTATATAGACCAAATTTAGCAACAATAAACTCTCTATTCCATTGCTTGTTTAATCTACCAATTTCAAGTGCAGATAAAGAAATTATGAAAATTGCTCCAACCGCACATGCTAGAATGAAAGTATTAAATGCTCTTTTCTTTCTTCTTTCAACTTTTTCAATTCTTGCATAATATTCTCTTTTCTTTAAAAAATGATGTAATACTATTAATGCAATAGGTTGCCAAATATAAGTTAAATCTTTAATTTGTACTACATTTTTTACTAATGCATCTCCTACATCTATAACTTGAAGTGAAGTAGCCAGCAAAGAAACTGAAGAAAATGACATAAAGAAAGTATAATACATAGAATCAATTACGCAAATAGCGGTTAGAAATACTGACCATGTCATAAAGTATTTAAATCGATTTTTAGGTTTAAAGAAATAAGCAAATACTCCTATGAATAAAAGTATAGCTAAATCTGCAAGCACTGGCTTAATATCTAAATAATTTTTAACAGTAAAAAATCTTACAAGTGATGAATTTATTAAATTAGTAATTACAAAAAATAAAATTAAAATACTTGTATTTATGTAATCTTTATAATTAAAATTGAAAATTTTTTTTAAAAAGCCAAAAATTTTTTCTTTCACTTAATCACCTTCTAAGTTTTTGATACTCATAAAGTATACCATTATTTACTTATTTTTTCAACATATTGACTTTAAAAAGAAATTACAAAACTGAAATAAATTAAAAGATAGAATTTTAGTTTGAACTAGTCAACAAAAAGTAGACAGTTAAAAAGAATTTATTTGAACCCTAGTTGAGTTCTATATTCAACTGGGGTT
>CALVYE010000089.1 GCA_944372025.1 uncultured Bacilli bacterium
AGAACTAAAAATATAGAAATTTATTAAAAAATAAAAGAAAAAATGGGTAGTTAGAATATAAACTATTCACACTACCTGAATTAGAAAGAGGGATATTATATGGAATTAAAAGAAAGAAATACAAAAATATATTTGATATGTGGTAAAGCACGCCATGGAAAAACTACAATAGGAAAAATGATAAAAGAATATTATACAAATAAAGGGAAAGAAGCTACGGTAACTTTACTTGCGCTTTATCTTAAAACATACGTTAAACAATTTTTTGGATGGGATGGCAAAGATGAAACTAAACCACGTGATTTACTTCAAGAACTTGGTACAGATATAATAAGAAAAAAGCTAAATAAACCCGACTTCTTTATAAATAGAACTATAGAAGATATAGAAATTTTATCTAACTTTTTTGACGCAATAATTATAGATGATATAAGATTTGTAGAAGAGATTGAAAAAATTAAACAGGCATATCCTAATACTGTAGTTATTAAAGTCATAAGAGATAATTTTGAAACTGAATTAAATAGTAAACAAGCTTCACATGCTACAGAAGTAGGTCTTGATAATTATAGTGATGAAAATTATAACTATATAATTAAAAATAATGGTACTCTAGAAGATTTAAATAATAAAGTTATAGAAATATTAAAAGGAGAAATGTAAAAATGGCAAAAAACTTAAAAGATTTATACATAGATTTCTTTATATCTAAAGGACATAAAAAATTAAATTCGGCATCTATAATACCTGAAAATGATCCTACATGTTTATTTAATACTGCAGGAATGCAACCATTAATTCCTTATTTAATGGGTGAAAAACATCCTTTAGGTACAAGACTTACAAATTATCAAAAATGTTTTAGATTAACTGACTTAGATGAAGTAGGGGATAAAACCCATCATACATTTTTTGAAATGTTAGGTAATTGGTCTTTAGGTGATTATTTTAAGAAAGAATCAATTTCTTGGAGCTTTGAATTTTTAACTAAAGGTTTAAAAATTCCTGTAGATAAACTTGCAGTTACCGTATTTAAAGGAAACGATGTTGTTCCACCTGATAATGAAAGTGCGGAAATTTGGGAAAGCTTAGGTATACCAAAAGAAAGAATATGTTTCTTAGCTGAAGAAGATAATTGGTGGGGACCAGCAGGTACTGTAGGACCTTGTGGACCTGATACTGAAATATTTTATTTTAGAAGCGATGAAGAAACTCCTAAAAATTATGATCCAAATGATAAAAGATGGGTTGAAATATGGAATAATGTATTTATGCAGTATGAAAAACAAGATGATGGTACTTTCACATCTTTAAAGCAAAAAAATGTCGATACAGGTATGGGTGTAGAAAGAACAACGGCAATTTTAGAACATGTAGATGACAACTATAAAACTTCAATATGGAAAGACATTATTAAGAAAATTGAAAGTATTTCTAATAAAAGCTATGAAAATGAAGAAGATGCTAGAAGCATGAGAATAATTGCTGATCATATTCGTGCGATAGTTATTATTAGTGCGGATGATGCAAATATTGTACCTTCAAATACAGATCAAGGGTACATCTTAAGAAGACTTATAAGAAGAATGATTAGATATGCTAAGAAATTAGAAATAGATATAAATAGTGAATTTGATAGTGAAATCGCTAAGATGATAATTAAACAATATGAAAAATACTATCCTGAAGTGAAAAAAAATAAAGAAAGAATTCTAGATGTTTTGGTAAATGAAAAAAATAAATTCGCACATACTTTGGAAAAAGGTTTAAAAGAGTTTGTAAAAATAACTGATATCTTAAAAAGACAAAACATAAACTCTATAAATGGTAAAACAGCATTTAGATTATATGATACTTTTGGTTTCCCTATTGAACTTACCGTTGAAATGGCTAAAGAACAAAATATGGATGTCGATATAGAAGGATTTGATACTTGTTTTAAGGAACATCAAGAAAAATCGAGACAAGGTTCAGTTAACAAGTTTAAAGGTGGGTTATCTGATCATTCCGAATCTAATATAAAATATCATACAACCACACATTTACTTCATCAAGCTTTAAAAGATGTCCTTGGTAATGATGTAAATCAAAAAGGTTCTAATATAAATGCGGAAAGATTGAGATTTGATTTCTCATATCCTACTAAACTAACTGAAGAACAAAAGAAAAAAGTTGAAGATATAGTGAATCAAAAAATTAGCGAAGAATTAGATGTTACATGTGAAGAAATGAGTCCTGAAAAAGCAAAAGAAGAAGGAGCGATTGGTTTATTTGATAATAAATATGGAAATATTGTCAAAGTTTATTCAATTGGTAACTATTCTAAAGAAATATGCGGTGGACCACATGTACATAATACTAGAGAATTAGGGGTCTTTAAAATTAAAAAAGAAGAAGCCGTAGGTGCGGGAATTAGAAGAATAAAAGCAACTTTAAGTAATTAAAAAGTATAAAAATAATTTTATACTGGTGAAGTAAAGTAAATGTTGGAAAAAAATTAAGAGAAAATACAAGTTATATAATTAATTTGTATTTTTTTATATT
>CALVYE010000090.1 GCA_944372025.1 uncultured Bacilli bacterium
ATTGGAGGCTAACTATTAAAAGTCAAGTACTTTTTGATAGAAAGTTATAAATTGGAAATAATCCCATGCCAAAAGACCTCAAAAAAACAAATTTTTTTGAAGTTTCAAAAATAATTTATTTATTCCAATTTCCTTATTGACATGAGAAATTTATCTTTAAAAATAATAGTCACATTAATTATCATTTTTTCAAAAAATGAAAAAACAATAATTAAGCTCCACAAGGTAAAAGATAAATTTCACAATGTCAAAAGTTTTCTCGGCATAAAATAAATTATTTAAGTAAAGACGGATCAAATTGGATATTTTTAGTTTCAAGTGTGTAAATAACTCTAATAAGTTTTTTACATACATGAGATAATGCAACTCTATGACATTTACCTTCAGAACGTTTCTTATAGTAATATTCGTAAAATGTATGATTGTTTGCAATAACAACTAAAGCAACATTCATTAAAGCATGTCTTAAATATCCAGACCCACGTTTAACCATTTTACCTTTTGAAGACATTGTACCAGATTCAATTATTCCTGGTTCTAAACCAGAGAAAGCTAACATTTTGTTAGAATCAGAAAATCTTGAAATGTCTCCAAATTCTGAAATAATGGTTGCGCAAGAAATATCACCAATTCCAGGAATAGAAAGAGTTGGTGGATTAAGTTCTTTGATAATTGTAGAAATTTGTTTATCTAATGAATTAATTTTAGAATCAATTTCAGTGTAAAGATTAAGAATTATTTGTAGTTCAAGTTCAAATATTTCATTAGATTCTCCAATAGAATTTTTTGCCAAATCTTTTAATTTCATAAATTTGGCATAAGAAAATCTACCATGAGAAGTCTTATTAAGAGTATTAAAATCTCTCATATTAGCTATTTTTTCAGGAGTTTTATATTTTTCTAGAATAAATATGGATGTAATACTAAATCTATTACTAAAGAAAGGTTTAAACTCGGGAAATATAACATCTAATATGTTAGTCATTTGAACCATATATTTAGAACGCTGTTTAACTAAAGTTTCTCTTAATCTAGTTAGTGACTTAATTGAATATTTATGATAAAATAGTTTCGAATTTGGTTTATATGGAACAGACATAAGTTTTTGACAAATAATAGTTGAATCAACTTTATCAGTTTTAGTCCTTCTTAAAGATAAAGACTTATAAAATTCTTTAACTAAAAGAGGATTAAATTCCATAAAAGAAAAATTGTTCTTTTCTAAGAATAATTTCAAATTCAAACCATAATGTCCAGTGGCTTCCAATCCAATATGGACATTAGAATTATCATAGGGTTTCAATAAGTCTAAAAACTGTTGAAATCCTTTTTTGTTGTTTTCAAAAGATAAATTTTCTACAATAACTTCACCTGTGTCATTACAGATGAAACAGTCGTGTTTGTATTTTGATATATCTATTCCAATATATATCATATACACGCACCCCCTTAAGATTAGTTTTTTTGCACTGATATTGTTTGCCACATGATTTTCTACTTTGTAACCTCGCTGAACCTATAAAACATCTAAAGTGTTAACTAACTAATCAACAATTAAAATAAAAAATCTGTGGTTTGAGCCTCCAAAAACAGTCAAAGCTGTAAATATATAGATACAAATCCACAGTGCGATTCTTATTATATATTATAATAAGAAAATATAAATAGAAAGGATTCAATCTGTGGATTAAACTCCTTAAGATTGATTATACGAGGAATAGTATGAAAAAAACTTTAAAAAGTTTATTACCATATATAATAGTTATAGTAGTAGTAATTTTAATAAGAACTTTTATAATTACTCCTATTCAAGTTGTAGGAACAAGTATGACACCTAATCTTGAAGATGGAGAATTGATGTTACTAAATAAAATAAAATATAAAGTTTCAGATATTCAAAGATTTGATATTGTAGTTGTAGATTATAGTACAAAACCTCTAATTAAAAGAGTTATTGGATTACCTGGAGAAACGGTTGAATATAAGGATAATACTTTATATATAAATGGTAAAGAAGTAAAAGAAAATTTTAAAAAAAATGGAGAGACTAATGACTACAATATAACAAAAACAGGTTATAAAACTATTCCAAAAGATAAATATTTTGTAGTAGGTGATAACAGAATTAATTCTGCTGACAGTAGAGTAATCGGATTAGTTGATAAGGATCAAATCTTAGGAAAAGCGAATTTTGTATTATTGCCTTTTAGCAAATTTGGATTTATAGAATAATTTTAATAGTTAATAGTAAAATTTATAAAAACATCCAAACATCAATAATTGTAGAATAAAAAGATAAACAAATAATTAAAATAGTAAAGATAATTTTAATTATTTGTTTTTTACTTGTATCAAAAAGTCTAAATTAATGATTTGTATTAATTTATGATATGGGATAAAGTGTTTTTCGAGGTGATAAAAAAATGAAAAAAGATAAAGTTATACCTGCAACCTTCGATCCAGTCTTTAAAGCACTCTTAACATCAGAAGAATGTAGAGAATATCTAGCAGATCTAATACATATAGTAACTAAAAT
>CALVYE010000091.1 GCA_944372025.1 uncultured Bacilli bacterium
GTTGTAGATGGCATGATACTTTCAGTAATATTACTTTCATTATTTGAATAATTTTTAATTAGTTTATTTATTAATGTAGATTTACCTGCATTTGTGTTCCCAACTATATATACATTTTTATCTGTTTGATATTTTTTAATTTTATCATATAATTCATCTAATCCTTCATTATTTTTAGAACTTGTTATTATTATGTCAATTATATTATTTTTGTTATTTAATTTTTTTATATAATCGATTAATTTTGAATTTCTAATAGATTTAGGCATTAAATCTCTTTTAGTTATTACGAGTATAGTTTTATTTTTTAAGTATTTATTTATATTTTCGATATTGTTATTTAATGTAAATAAGTCAACTAAATATAAAACTAAACTATTAGTTTTACTTATGCTTTTTAGAATATCAATGAATTTTGAATTATCTTCTTGTTTAAGTACCATTTCTCCATAATTTTTAAGTCTAAAACATCTTTTACATAATGTAGATTTATCATAGTTTTCAAAGTCTACATATCCTTCTCTATTTTCATCTTTATATTGTAATAAACTTCCACAACCTAAACATTTTTTAGTCATAATATTTACCTCTATTAAATAGTTCTTTTTTTAGAAGTCTTTTTTCAATAAACTTTTCAAGTTTTCGATTTAATTTTGTATATATAATATCCTTTTTACTTATAGGATTTACGAGAATTGTTGTTATACCTGCTCTATTTCCACCTAGAATATCAGTTAGTAATTGGTCTCCAATTATAGCTGTCTCACTAATATCTAATTTATATTCTTTTAGAATTTTTAAAAATTTCTTTTTTAGGGGCTTAAAAGAAGAAGCACTGCAATCTATAATAAGTTCATCTTTAAAAGGTGTTAGTCTTTTCTTTCCACTATTAGACATTATTATTACTTTAAAACCTAATTCTTTTAAGTTATCAAATAAATCACGTATTTTTTTATTGGGTTTATCTACATGTGGTGGGACTAAAGTATTATCTAAATCAAATAATAGGCATTTGATACCATTTTCTTTTAATTTTTGATAATTAATTTCATATATGTTTTTATAATATTTGTCAGGTAAAAATATTTCCATGACCCCACCTTCTTTCATAAAATATATTATACTATGTTTTTAAAATTTTAGATAGTTTAAAATGAAAAAATGATAATAATATTTTTTTAATTAAGAGGTCTTGTCAAGATTAGTGTGTAAATTTTTTTCATTAAATTTAATTAAATAACATATCAAATTGTCAAAGAACATTTTGTTAACTAATTAACATCTAAATATTTAGTGTATCTATCGCCAAATATTTCTATAAGTTGTAATTGAATTATTTTAAAATTATGGATGGGCTTTGCCCATTTTTCTTTTAATTTTTTTATTCTTAAAAATAGTACTTTATATACTGAACCTTCACTTGGGAATGATCCCTTACCTCTAGTTACCTTTCTTAAGGCTGAATTGACAGATTCTACAGCATTTGATGTATATATGACTTTTCTTATTTTCTTTCGTAATTCAAATAAAGGCTCTAAATATTTTATAAAACTTTCTACTTTGTTTACAACTTTAGGTAATTTTTTAAATTCTTCCTTAAAATCATCTAAAATTATTATAGCTTCTTCTAAATTGGAACTTTGATATATTCGTTTCCACATTTTTGTAATTTCTTTAGCTTCCTTTTTAGGACATATTTGATGAATATTTCTAGTTAAATGTACAACACATCTTTGAGCATGAGTTTTAGAGAATACTGTTTCTAATGAGCCTTTAAAACCAGCTATTCCATCACTAGATATATAAAGTATATCTTCAACACCTCTTATTTTTAAATCTTCAAAGACATTAGTCCAAAAACTAGATAATTCACTTTTGTCTATCCACATTCCAAGTATATCTTTATATCCCCTCGCATCTACACCAATAATGACATATATGGCTTTTTTCTGACTAGTTAATGTATCATCTTTAATTGGTACATATAAACAATCTGCATAAGTAAATATATATAGTGGTTTTAATTTTCTATTTCTAAACTTTTCCACTTCTTCATTAACATAGGAAATTAATCTCGTTATTTCTTCTTTACCTATACTTACCCCATATAAATCTTTAAGTATTTTTTCTATATCTCTTAAGCTCATTCCTTTGTCATATAAAGAAATACATTTATCTTCAAAACCCGTAAATTTTGTTTGACCTTTTTCAATAATAACAGGATTAAAACTACCATTTCTATCCCTTGGTGTTTTCACTTCGATAGAACCATATTTAGTTTCAACTTGTTTACTCTTACAGTGACCGTTTCGGCTGTTATTATTGCTTTTACCATGTTCATATTTAGAATATTTTAGATGATTATCAAGTTCGGTATCAAGCAGTTTTTGTATTAAAGGTTCAAGAAGAGAATCAATAAAATTTTCTACATCCAAACTATTGATATAACTTTTTCTAGAATTAAAGTTCAATCTAATTCTATCATATAAATAAATATTAGCCGAG
>CALVYE010000092.1 GCA_944372025.1 uncultured Bacilli bacterium
TGTTTCATATGCAAGCGATAAAAATGATATTTGAAAATTTAGAAAAAGCTTGCAATGAACATGATATGGATGCAATTACTAATATGGGAATCGCACAATACATAGCAGGTATGGGATTTTCAAATGTAGGACTTGGAATAGTGCATTCGATGGCACATGCTCTAGGTGCCCTTTATGATACACCTCATGGAGTTGCTAATGCTCTACTTCTTCCACATGTTATGAAATATAATGGAGAAGTTTGTTATGATAGATATAAAGAAATTGGTAAGTCTTTAGGTATAGATATGGAAGGTCTAACTAAAGATGAAATAATAGAAAAAATTGTAAGTGAAGTTAGAAAACTCGCAATAAGTGTTGGAATACCTCAAAAACTAGGTGAAGTAGGAGCTAAAAAAGAAGATATAAAGACTTTAGCCGAAAAAGCATACAATGATGTTTGTACTGGTGGAAATCCAAGGGAAACAAGTGTAGAAGACATCATGAAAATATATGAAGAAGCATTTTAAATAAATTATAGAAAGGTGAGTGATTAAAAATGCTTAAAACAAATGTAGGTTATAGTATTCTAAACGATAGTTATCAAAATGGAGTAGAAACTGCAACTAAAGCTAAGAATGGATTAAACAATCCAAAAGTTACACTTTTATTTTCATCTGTTCTATGTGAACAAGAAAAACTAATTGAAGGTGTTAAAAGTGTAGTTGGTCCTGTACCTATAGTAGGATGTACTTCTTCAAGTGCTATTATGGTACCTGATGGAATAATCACTGCTGAAACAGGATATTCAGGTGCAATGATGCTAGATGATAATGACTTAAAAATTGGAGTAGCAGGTATGGAAAAGGATGGAGATGCACGTAAAACTGGACGTAAAATTGCTTTAGAAGCAATAAAAAATTCAGGAACTGACGTTAGACCATCATACTTTTATATGGTTGCGAATCCTGCTGAAGAAGAATCATATTTAAAAGGAATTCAAGATATTATTGGTAGAGTCCCAATGTTTGGAGGTAGTGCTGCCGATGATACAGTAGAAGGAAAATGGAAAATTTTCTGTAATGATAAAGTATTTAGTGAAGGATGTGCAGTAGTATTTTTCTATACAGATAGAAAATTTGTAACAGAATATACAGGTGCATATAATGAAACTTCAAAAATGGGTATAATTACAAAAGTATCTAATAAAAGAAGATTAGAAGAAATTGATGGTGTACCTGCACTTAAAAAATATGCTGAATGGAGAGGTTTAAATCCTAATGAATTAAAAGAAATGGCTCTTTTATCCGCAACTATAACTAATCCATTAGGAGTTAAAGATCCAATTGGTAGTTTAACTGTTATACGTCATCCAATGGTAGGTAACAATGATTATTCTATGAATATTGGTAATGACTTAGAAGAAGGTACAGCAGTTATAATGATGAGTGCTACTGTAGATCAATTAATCGCAAGTACAAGTTATGCTGTAAAAGAAGTAAACTCTAAACTTGAAAATAATATTGGTGGATATTTCTTAGTTCATTGTGGTGGAAGAAAACTAGGTATAGGAGACAGAATGAACGAAGTTCATAGTGCTGTAAAAGAAGCATGTGGAGATACACCATTCTTAATGATTTTCACATTTGGAGAATATGGATACAGATCACATAGTGCTAATACATGTGGTGGTTTAATGTTATCGTTTACAGGATTTGAAAAATAGAGGTGATTAGATGAAAAATTTAATAGGTAACAAATGGGTAGATGCTAGCGATGGAGGAATTATCGAAGTAACTAACCCTGCTAATAATGAATTTATAGATACAGTTCCAAATGCTACAGTAGAAGATGTAGATAAAGCTGTAAAATGTGCAATAGAAGCTCAAAAAGAATGGGAAAAAGTTTCTCTATATGAAAGAGGAGAAATTTTAAGAAGATACATCGACTTAGTTGAAATAAATAAAGATGAACTTGCAAGACTTTTATGCGACGAAACAGGAAAACCAATAACTGAAGCTATCGCAGAAATCAATAATCAAAAAGTTTTTGTAAATGGATATGTTGAACAAGCTAAACATTTATATGGAATAAATATTCCAACAGGTAATGAACCTGGACAAGAAAAAACTATTCAATTTACTACAAGATCTCCAATAGGAGTAGTAGGATGTATAATTCCTTTCAATTTTCCATGTGATTTGTTTGGGCAAAAAGTTCCTTCCGCACTTATTATGGGAAATGCAGTAATTGTAAAACCTTCTACATATAATCCTCTAACTCTTCACAAATTAGTAGGATTATTAATAGAAGCAGGGGTTCCATATGGAGTTATTCAAGTATTATCTGGAGATGGTCCAACAACAGGACAAGCATTAGCTACTCATCCAGGTGTACATTTAATAAGTTTAACAGGAAGCACTAAAGTAGGAATTGAAACTATGGGAACGGCTTCTAAACATTTAGCGCACGTAATGTTAGAATTAGGTGGAAACGATGCATTTATTCTTTGTGAAGATGGAGATATAGATTTGGCTGTTTCAGAAACGGTTTGGGGTAGACTTTATAATACAGGTCAAGTATGTTGTGCCTCTAAAAGATTTTTGATTCACAATTCTGTAAAAAATGAATTTATTGAAAAAATGGTTGAAAAAATCAAATCTCTTAAAGTAGGAATGCCTTCTGAACCTGATACTAAAATTGGATGTTTAATAAATGAAAATGCCGCAAAAAGAGTTGAAGAACAGGTTAATCAAACTATTGAAGAAGGGGCAAAATTAATTATAGGTGGTAAAAGAAACGGGGCATTTTATGAACCAACTATATTAGACAATGTAAATAAAAATATGGATGTAGCAAAAGATATGGAAATTTTTGGACCAGTTATATCTATAATTGGATTTGATGATATAGAAGAAGCTATAAGTATTGCTAACCAATCATCATTTGGATTATGTGGAAATGTAATTACAAATAATATGAATACTGCTTTTAAAGTTGCGAATGCTTTAGAAGTTGGTGGTGCAGTTATCAATGGTTCAAGTTTCTATCGTTCTGCTGAAATGCCATTTGGTGGATGGAAACACAGTGGTATAGGTAACGAAGGTATTGCGACAACTCTAGAAGAAATGTCTCGAATTAAAACTATAGTTTTGAAAAATGTATTAGATTAAATATTAAAAGCGAGTCAAAAATTAAGACTTGCTTTTACTTTCAAAAATTGCAAAAGGTGAAGTAAAGTAAATGTTGGAAAAAAATTAAGAGAAAATACAAGTTATATAATTAATTTGTATTTTTTTATAT
>CALVYE010000093.1 GCA_944372025.1 uncultured Bacilli bacterium
TGACAATAATTCTTCAATTTTGCTCTTAATAATTGTTTTCATTTTCATCCCTATAACTTCAGATCGTACACGTTTCTTTGTCCAAAAAAACTTTTGAACCAGTCGCGCCTCTTTGGCCTTGATACTTTCCTCTATATGGGTTTCGTGCATTATCATCAAGCTGTGCAAATACTAATTGACCTACTCTCCGTCCCACATTCAGTTCAATTGCACATCTATTTGCATTAAACAATTCTAATGTTATCTCTCCTTTAAAGCCGGGATCAACCCAACCAGCATTTTGAATAAATAATCCCATTCGTCCCAAGGAACTGCGCCCTTCAACAAAGGCAGTAAGATTATCGGGTAATTCAAAATATTCCATTGTTGTTGCCAGTACAAATTGTCCCGGAAGCAATAAATATTTGTCTGTGGTAATCTGTTTATATTTAATCTCTTTGTCTAAGCTAATTGTTCCAAACGGCGAATCTTCTAAAATGCTATATGTATTTCCAATTCTAATATCAATACTGGCAGGTTGTATTTGTTCGGGTTCAAGTGGGCTAACAACAAGTGTCTTTTCATCAAGCATTTTCATTAGTGTCTTATCTGAAAGTATCATTTTGTTTTCCTCCTCAAGTTAACATTTTCGGATTTGTTGATTTGTTCCGGTAAATCACTCCGCACTTTCTAAATTAAATAAATAAAATTTATATCTAAATTTAATATCCTATACCTCATATTCTTCGTACTTTGCATTTTCCAATGTGTAATGAAAAAACTCATCATTGGTCATATCCGTAAAATACGTTCTAATAATGCGGCATACACCGCCATGACTAATTAGAAGTATATTCTTTTGCGGATACTCTTTTTTGATCCTTTCAATAAATCCATAAACCCGATATGCCACCTGCATCATAGACTCTCCACCGGGATATTTATACGCAAAATTTCTCTTGTTATTTAGGAATCGGGTATCCTTCCTGTCGACCCCCTCATAGATTCCATAGTTCTGCTCAATTAGTAGTTCCTCTATATGAAAAGGAACTTTCATTTTTGACGCAACAATTTTACTTGTTTCAACAGCTCTTTTTAATGGAGATGTGATAATCATGTCAATATCATCTGGTATGATTTCAGCTAATTGTTCTGCCTGTTCTATACCTTTTTCTGTTAGGTTCACGTCTGTAATTCCACACACTTTATTTTGAGCGTTCCATACGGTCTGCCCATGGCGCGCAACATATAGTTTCATAAATACCTCCTCAACAAATTCCAATTCACCCTGATTCCTTACATTATACCATTCGTTTATTTCTCTGTCATCGTATTTCTCTCTCACAAGAAAAGAGAGCAGATTCTCATCTTTCCGCTCTCTTCCCAAACCGCGCTTATTTGTGATACGGCTCATGATTCAAAATCCTGTATCCCCTGTAAATCTGCTCCAGAAGGATCATCTGCATCAGTTGGTGGGGGAATGTCATTCTGGAGAAGCTGAGGCGGTAATCCGCCCGCCTCAAAACTTCTTCGCTGAGTCCAAGAGAGCCTCCGATCACGAAAGCCACAGAGCTCTTCCCTTCCACGCCTAAACGTCCCAGCATTTGGGAAAGCTGTACAGAGTCCAGCATTTTTCCATCAATAGCAAGGGCGATCACATAATCCTGTTCACGGATCAGCTTCATCAGACGCTTCCCCTCCGTATCCCGAATCTGTGCATTGAGAGCTTCCGAGGCCTTATCCGGCGTCTTCTCATCAGCCATCTGACAGAAGGTGAGTCTGCAATAACGGCTCAGACGCTTCGCGTATTCCTGGATGCCGGCGTTTAAATAGGCTTCTTTTATTTTTCCTACAGATAATATACGAATTTCCATCTTATCAGCTTTCTGTTCATCTGCCCTCTCCGCACAGCAATATGTTATACAGAGAGGATATTTTTATAATACATAATCCAGACAGATCCGGTTGCAGGTTACAGATTTAATGAAGCCCGCCGCCTTTACATGCTCGGGATGTACCTGATATCCCTTCAGAGCCTCCTCTGATTCCAGATCGCAGAAAAGACCGATATCATGAGAGCTGGAATCCAGGACGTCCGTTACCACCTCGAGTGAAACAAGCCCCGGAACAATTCCTACAAGCCTGCTTAAATCATTTTTAATTTTAGAAACAGCCTCTTTCTTAGCCGCCTCGCTTAAATCCTCCTGAAAAGACCACATTACAATATGTCGTATCATTTTTCTTCTCCTTTCTGAAACTTACACCGATTCTTCTATATAATTCTGAAATTCATCCATAGTCATAAGAACCTTTCTGGGCTTCGTGCCCTCTTCCGGTCCTACGACTCCCGCGTCGCAGAGCTGGTCCATAATGCGGGCGGCCCTGTTAAAGCCGATCTTAAACATACGCTGCAGCATACCGATGGAAGCTTTGTCCTTGTCGATGATAAACTTTCCGGCTTCCTCGAAATAAACGTCCCTTTCCTCTTTTCCTGCGCCTCCTCCGATGGAAGCCGCCGTATTTACCTGCTGTTCAATCTGGGCGTTATACTGTGTTCCCGGGTTCTTATCCGACAGGAAGCTGACAATACTGCTGACCTCCTCGTCTGAAACAAAGGCTCCCTGCACTCTGGCGGGCTTTTGATACCCCTGGGGATAAAACAGCATATCACCCTTGCCTAAGAGCTTCTCGGCGCCGTTCATATCCAATATGGTTCTGGAAT
>CALVYE010000094.1 GCA_944372025.1 uncultured Bacilli bacterium
AATATTTAAAAATTTTTTTCATAGAAAAAACTTTGATGTTTCAGAAGTTATCAATATTGTAGATAAAAAACATATTGTTAGAAGATATGCGATTTTAATTTTTGCACTATTTATTTCTGCTCTATCTTTTAACTTATTCTTTTATTCAACTAAGATAGTAACGGGTGGAATAAGTGGTTTATCTATAATTATTGATGAAATAACCAATATTGATCCTTCTATTTTTATGCTAATTACAAATATTTTACTTTTAATTTTAAGTTATTTTTTTCTAGGTTTTTCTACTACAATGAAGTCTTTAATAGGAGCATTAGCTTTCCCGATTTTTGTATCTTTAACAGAACCTTTAATAAAAATTATTGATATTGAAGGAGCTGATCTTTTAATTAAAACACTTTTTGGTTCAATAAGTTCAGGAATTGCTAGTGGATTAATATTTAAAGTAGGTTTTTCAAGTGGAGGAACCGATATTCTAGCTCAAATATTTTCCAAATACTCTAAAATTTCTTTAGGAAAAGCTTCTATGTTTGTTAATTCTATAATTATTGTAAGCAGTGGTTTTTTCTTTGGTTGGATAAATGTTATGTATGCGATAGTTGCAATTTATATAATGAGTATAATTACTGATAGAGTTCTTCTTGGGATATCTGATAATAAAGCCTTCTTTATAATAACTTCAAAAGAAGAAGAAGTTAAAGAATTCATTATAGAAAATCTTGATCATAGTGTTACAGTTTTGAAAAGTCACGGTGGATTTACAAATAAGAACAGAAATGTATTGATGGTCGCGGTACCTACTAAAGAATACTTTATTTTAAAAGAAAGTATAAATGAAATTGATGAAGATGCTTTCTTTATTGTTACAGATTCGTACCAAGTAGAAGGTGGAGCATAAATACTAACAAAAGTTAGTGTTTTTTTATGTCAAAAAAGGGCTAATTGAATATTATAAACTATAAGGAGGGGAATACTGATGATAGTAATAGATGCTGGTCATGGAGGAAGTGATCCTGGAACAAGTGGCAACGGAATTATAGAAAAAGAATTAGCACTTAAAATTTCTCAATATATGTATAATCGTTTTAAAGACTTAGGATCAGATGTAAAAATAGTTAGAAATAGTGATGAAACAATAAGTCCTGATGATAGAGTTAAAAGAATTTTAGACGCATATGGGAATAGATCTGATGTAGTTGTTATTTCAAATCACCTAAATGCAGGAGGTGGGAACGGTGCTGAAGTAATATATGCACTTAGAAATCAAAGTACGCTTGCTAGAAAAATTTTAGAAGAATTAGAAAAATCTGGTCAAGTTACTAGAAGATATTATCAAAGACGACTTCCAAGTAATACAAGTAAAGATTATTATTTTATACACAGAAACACTGGAATAACTGAACCTGTTTTAGTAGAATATGGATTCCTAGATAATAAAGAAGATGCTGAAAGATTAAAAGCAAATTATGAAAAGTATGCTGAAGCGGTTGTAAGAGCAGTAAGTGAGTATTTAGGCATTAAATATGTTCCACCTGCAGGAGAAACTATATATGTAGTTCAAAAAGGAGATAGTTTATGGAGTATTGCAAGAAAATTAGGTGTTTCTGTGGATGATTTAAAATCTTTTAATAACTTAACAAGTGATAATTTAAGTATTGGTCAAATTTTATTAGTTCCTACTGAATCTTCTGAAGATGTTTACACTGTAAAAGCAGGAGATACTTTATATTCAATCGCAAATAAGTTTAATATTAGTATAGATGCCTTAAAACAGGCTAACAATCTTACAAGTAATATATTGAATATAGGTCAACAATTAAAAATACCAGAAGCACCACCTACAAATATAAATCCTGAATATTTAGAATATGTTGTTAAAAGTGGAGATAGTTTATGGAGTATTGCTAATAGATATAATACTTCTGTTAATGAAATTAGAGAACTTAACGAATTAAGTTCAGATGTACTTCAAATTGGTCAGGTATTATTAATACCTATAAGCGAAAATGAAAATAATATAACATATACTGTAAAAGCTGGAGATAGTTTATATTCAATTGCACAAAAATATGGAACAACAGTAGATGAAATTAAAAAAGCTAATAATTTGACAAGTAATTTATTAAACATAGGTCAACAACTTAAAATACCAACTGCTAAAGATTATTTAGATTATACAGTACAAAGTGGGGATAGTTTATATAAAATTGCACAAAAATTTAATACCACGGTAAATGATATAATGAAATTAAATAATTTAACGACAAGTCTTTTACAAATCGGTCAACAACTTAAGATTCCTATTTCTATATAATAAAAGAATTTAATATTTTGCTATTAAATTCTTTTTAATATAATTCAGGACATTCCCCAGGATCTGGTGCATAGAAACAATGATTTTTATATCTTCCTACATTTCTCTGGTTAAACCATAAGGGAATACATTCTTCACCTTCTTTTGGTGCATAAAACCATAATGCATTTGTAGCAGGATAAAAAGTTTCTCCTCTTAGTACTCTTTCTGCTAGCTCTTTTTCTCTAGTTGTTGGTGCACTTTGAAATAATGGACTATTTATTCCTGAAAAACCCCCAGGATTTTGATATATAACATCTGTGATAGTTCTTATATCTTGAAAATCGAGACATGACGCTAAAGCTCTATTTACAATTACATTTCCAACCATTAACATTCCCAAATCGCCTTCGCCAACTGCTTCAGCTCTCATTAATCGTGCTAAAAGTTCAAGCTCTTTTTCCGTATAATTTATAAAGTTCATTGTATCACCTCATATATTAAAATATATGTTATATATAAATTTTCTATGTTTTTGTTTTTAGTTTATTGTTAAAATTATCTTAGTATGTTATAATATATTTGTTTCAAAAAAGTATAGGGAATTAGTTTAATGGTAAAACTATGGTCTCCAAAACCATCGATAAGTGTTCGATTCACTTATTCCCTGCCATATGATACTCAAGCGAACTTTTATTTCTTTTTAGGAGGGTTTGCTGTAATATATAATTTAGAAAAAGCGCTTTAGATTTGCGCTTTTTTTGATGATTAATTAATCTTTAAAAAGATTACGGGAGGGTACTCTATAAATTTTTTGTTTTTTATATCGTAATATTGCCGATAGCACTTGAAATAAAACCGTTGCAGTTTCAAATATGGTATAATAGAACTATAACTTTAGGGGTGGTATACTTGAAAATAAAGGATATATATAATTTAAACAAGTGGACAAAAAAAGAAAAAAAGGAAAAAAGAAATATTTGGTTGCAAAATAAAGTGTATAAATCGTCAATAAAAAAAGAGGATAGCAAAAAATTTATAAAATTAGAGTTATCAACTATAATGCTGATTATAGGAAAAGTTTTAAAATCCGTTATTTATTTGGCAGTTGTTATTTTGTTCGCATTTATAATTGATAAAGTATTTATTATGTTTGGGTGGAAAGAATATCTAGTAAACTTTATTCATTATGATAGAGATATTTTTATAAATTTTCTTATTTCTAGTGTAAGCATTGCTGGATTTTTAATAGCACTTTTTTATGCAAATTTGTCTGGGATATTTACTTCTAGATATGCCTTTCTATCTAGCAGAATATCAAAAGAATTACTTAATGAATATATAAATAAAAAATATATTAAATCTATTCAAAATTATATAATTATTGTTTTACTTGTATTACTAATGAATATAATTGGTATTTATACTGACATTATTATGGCTATTATTATTGTTATCTTAACTATAAGAATAATTATAATTTTCATTGAATTATCGAATAGAATTTTTATATATTCTAATACAATAATTATCGGAAAAAATACAATGAATAAAATTATAGATGTTTTTGATAGGGTTATAGTTGGGGCATATAAATATGACAATCCTTCTTTTCAGAAATATCACAGTCAAGTTATAATTGAACATTTAAAAACTTTAGATGATTTATCATTTTCATTAATAAGAGATAATGACTTTGAAGGATTAAATACACTTTTAGAAATAAATCTTAAATTAATTTCTAAATACTCTAGATTAAAAAATAAAATTCCCTATAATTCATTATGGTTTCCTAATATTGGTAAAGGAAGGTCTTGGTTTACAGAAAATGATACTGAAATTTCAATAGCGATTAATACAGGAACTTCTTTACATCCTAAAGCAGTAAAAGACACATATTTTTTTGAAAATCAACTTTTAGAAATAAATCAACGTATTATAGAAAAGTTACTTGCTAACAAAAAGTTTGAAATTATTTATAACTATTTTAATATTTACCATAATTGTTTTAATGATTTTACATATAGTGGAGATATTAAATTTTGGTACGATAATAGTGCAGATATTATAAATCTTATGATTGAAAAGATTAATTTTAAAGATTTGCAAGGTAATAATTATGTAATGGGATTACTTGATTTATTTTCTCTTTTGCATATTGATATTTGTCTAAATTTTTCGGATTATTTTCAACATACTTATAGTTTAGTTAATAATATGAATTGGAACACATTTAATTATAAAAAATCTTTAAATAGTAATACGATAATTTTTAATAATGAACAATTTGTAGATTTTATTAAAAGATTAGAAAATGAAAAATATACTGAAGGAAAATTAATCACATCAAAAAAGTTTATTTTAGAATATTCAAATATGAAACTATCTAATCATCTTGATATAATATTTGATATGATGCTATCTAGTTTTGAAAATTTAAATGCTTTATCAAAAAAGTTATTAAACACAAAAAGTTTGAAAGGTACAGCACTTATTAACTCAAGAATGATAGAATTAAATAATAAATTATTATTTCAATTAAACAAATTAGAAAAAATATATAATATAATAATATCTTATGATAAGAAAAATTATAAATATAAAACAATCGATATATCAAAAAAAAGGGAAGAAATTAAAAATACTTATATTTCAAGTATGGAACAATATACAAAAGTAGTAGTTGGTTTATATTTTGAAAAATATAAAATAGATGATGAACAATTAGATTTTATTGGAGAATTGTATTATCATTTGACCTATTTAATGCTTGATTTAATATATGAAAATGATTACGCATCATTTGAAAAATTATATTCTAATTTTGCTTGTATTTGCTCTATAAGTGCATTTTATATCAAAGAACTCATTTCTCCTGATGCTAATGCTCCGTATGTTTTAAATAAATATACTATGGCTACTATAAATTTTATGAATATAAGTGGCTTTGCAATTTACTATTCCCACTTAATCAATGATGATAAATGGGAACAATTAGTTTTAAATTATGCTGAAAATGTTATAAAAAAGGAACAAGAAGAAAATAAGGGAAATTTTATTAATAATTGTAAAACTTGTGCTGAAATTATAAATGATAGTATTGTTGGAATTACGATATTAAGTACAAATATGAAAATATCTATGGAAAGATTTGTTAGAAATACTGATATTATAAAATATAAGTATGTTGGAAATTTTGGTCAAGCAGTTATAGATAATGAGGATAAGTTAATAAAGAACTTTAAACTTGAAAAAGATTATGGATTTTTAGGGGAATTCTATGACGTTTATATGATATATTGTATTAATAAACATTTTAAGAATGACAAATATATTTCTAAATTTAAGTGGGAAGAAGATGATGAATAATGGAATATAACTTTGAATTACAAAAATTATATGAAAATTTTGGAAGCCACATACTAATTTCACTATGCAAGGATTATAATAATTATTTTTCATTTAACGAGGGAAACAAGTCTAAACTTTCCGAACATTTAAATTTATATAGGTTTTCAGAAATAATAGAAAACGTTTGTTATTCATTGATAAAAAATGGTAAATACAAAATTTATTATGTTATTGAACAAGTTAAAAATAAAAGTGTGATTAAGTTTTATACCAAAAATATCGACAATTATGATAAGATTTCTTTTTCAATGCCAAAAGCAATTATGACTAATAGAGTGAGAAAAAGGGTTTTAAAAAATTTAAAGCATTTAAATTATAATAAAATGATTTCAGAAAATAGTGGGGATATGAATAAGTTAAAGTTTTTAGGAGAAATGCAAAAAAATGCAGTATTAAAAATAGGAAAAATGTGTAATCCATTTTACATTAATAATTTTACTTATTTTGATTATTATACAGACTACTATTGCATTTATAGAAAAGCAGAAAATATGATTTATCAAAGAAAATTAGTAGATTATGTATTAAATGAAATAAATAAAACATTAAGCATTGTATTTAACTTAGATGAAAAAGATAGAATAAATTTTAATGGTATAAGTATTATTGAATTAGAAGATATAATTGTTGATTTAAAGGAATACAAAACTCCATTGCCTGATATTACTACAAAATTATATCAAAAAGAACAAGTTAAATAGTAATCGATATGACGTATCAAAACCTTTATGCATTTTATATTGGATTGACAAATCATTAAAATTACATATAAAAAAGCCTAATATTTTCGATAAATAAAGGCTTTTTTCGTTGTGAAGTCCGTTTGTATATTTTTAGTCTACTTATAGAAAAATGGTGTCCATACTAGGCTGATGCTATCTTTTGTTTTTACTGATACAAAGTTATAATCATCATCAAGTTTAATTTTAACTTTTGTCCTAACAATAGCGCCATAACTATTTTGACTATCAATATAAGTTTCGATTTCTTTCTTGCTACCCAATAATCCACTGCTTTCAATTAACATAGAACTTTCATATTTTGGGAAAGTAGCAGTACTAGGACTTTTAAATCTTGGTATAATCTTTGTAGTTAAAAACTCATCATACCTTTTACCTAAATCTTTTTTTGGCATATTTCTCCTCCTTTTACACATACTATTATAACACAATTCGAACTATCAGCGCATATATTTCGAACTAATAGTTTGAAATAATTATAATGGTGGTTGATATGAAGGGAAAAGACAATCTACACGAGGATTATTATTACTATAATATCGTTAGAAAAAACATCAAAAAATATCGTAAAATTAAAGGTTATACTCAACAAGAACTTGCTGATAAAGTTGATGTAAGTATGCACTATATTTCTCAAATAGAAGCCAACTCTATCCAAAAGTATTTTACTTTAGTTGTAATTGGTCGTATTGCTGATGCTTTGCAAATAGATATTAGACAATTATTCGATGAAGTTGAGGAGAAAAACTAAACCTTCTCTTCTTTTTTATTTGATATTTTTTCATATTGTCTACCAATATTCAATCGAAATTTACCTGCAATACTTTTCCATTTTTCATACTCCTTATAAGTATAATCATCATTGAATTTGTAAAATTTAGCATTAATAGGATTTTTATAAACCTTTGTTTGAATAAATCCCCATTCTTCTAAATCTTTAGCGATTTGTCTTTGTTGATATATACTTAGTCCTGTATCATCTTGTATGACATCTGCTGATACAAGAAAAAATCCGTATTTGTTTACTGGAAAGTTAAAACTTAATCTGCTTAATTCTATGAGCATAAGCGCTTCATCTTTCCCTAATGCTTGTTGCATTATGATTGGTATTGTTAAACTAAATGATTTATCTAACATCATATAATAAGTTTCAAAATTTGTTTTTCCATATTCGTTGTAATTTTGTTTGGTGTTATCGACTTTTGAAAATTCTTCAAGGCTATAATTCTTCTTTTTATTATAATTATCATAGTTATATTTCCAAAAGTGATAATCTCTCTTTTTGTATTGTTGCTCCTTTCTTATTCTATCGATTTCTTCAATTTCTAAATCTTTATATACTCTTTTGATTTTCATAATACATTTGATTTCCTTTCATATTAAATAGTTAAAATTTTTCATAGCGCCATTAAAATTTTTATACTGTTCTATGATGAAATTTTTAATATGTTAGTAGGAAATAAATTTGAGTGATGTACACTTTATTTTCTTTACCTAACTATTAATATATATCTACATAGAACAATTACTAATATGTCTTACTCTCATAAGATATTAAGTTATTTTAAAATTTTTACTTCGAAGCAATCCAAGAATATCAAATGAAAAATCTATTTACAATAGAATTTAATCAATTAAAACTTATATGTTTTTTGAAATTTTAAATCGCGAATTACACACACATATATTTAAACAAAAACTTTATCTAAACACACAAATATGTTGACAATGATTTTTGTGTGTGATAAAATATAATCACAAACACAGAAAGGAGGAGACAATATGCAAGAGGAAAGAGAACAACAAAAGGACTTGTTAATTAAAGATACAAAGAAAATATTTTCGGATAGGTTAAGATTACTTCGTGAAGAAAAGAAGATGACACAAGCGCAGTTGGCTAAAAAAATATGTTTAACAACATCATCTATTCAAAAGTTTGAATTGCAAGAAAGATTTCCTAGTGGAATTGATTTGATAATGTTATCTAATATATTTGATGTATCTATTGATTATTTGATTGGTAAATCTGAAAATAGAAAAGTCGAATATGCATCTTTTGATGAGTTAGGTTTACAAACAAAGGCTATCGATACATTAAGAGAACTTAATACATTAGTTTATAAAAACAAAAAACTTGATGCAAAAGCACTTCTTACGTTGGATACATTAAACCTACTTTTATCAAAAAGAAACAGTAATATTTTATATAGTTTAGGAAATATACTGTTAATTAAAAAGACTTTCGATAACTATTTCGCTCGCACTTTAAAAAAGAAAAATGATTTTACAAAGTATTCAGCTTATGAGTTATATACTTTTAAACTGATGAAAGCAATCGATAGTTTTTGTGAAGATAATTCTAGTAAATGTTTAACTCAAGCATTAATCAAAAACATTGATAATGAAGAGGATTTACAAAAGTTATATAGTCAAATTGATGCATTGGAAGATGAAATAACTCGCAATCCAAAGGATTATTTTTATACACCAACAGAGCAAAAGATACTATTTGATAAAAATAATGATATATAAAAAAGACTTGCTACTGTTCGAGCAGTAACAAGTCAGAGATACATAAAAATACTTTCTGCGTGATTTCTTTTTATGTGTCTCCATTATACCAAAAATAAAATAAAAAAGAAAGAATGGAGAAAAATTATGACAAATACAATGATAGATTTAATTTCAAGTGAATTAGATTTTAATGAGTTAAAAAACTATGTTAGTAATCATATTAGTGATTATGCTAATTATATTAAAGAGGAAATGTTTATAATAATTTATAAACTAACGAAAAATAAAATTATAGTTTCAGATATACAAACCGAGTTTTTTAATAGACTAGATTTAATAAAGGAGGCTATGATTTAATATGAATGCAGCAATTTATGTAAGATATAATAATAGTTCTAGTGTATCAACAGAACAACAATTAATTGAGTGTAGAAAATATGCAAAGGAGAAAAATTTTAATATTATAAATGAATATGTAGATTGTACTGAAAGTAAAAGAGAACAATTTAAAAAAATGATTGATGAAAGCAATCAACATTTGTTTGATACAGTAATTGTATATTCAACAGATAGATTTTCTCGTAATAGATGTGAAAGTATAGTATATAAAACAAGATTAAAGCAAAATAATATTAAAGTTGTGTATGTTAAAGATGATACTATTCCAGACCCTAGTTCAGTTTTAATGGACAATGTACTAGAAGGAATGCTTGAATATATACAAAGCAATAAAGATATTCAAAATACAATTATTGATATGATTGATACATCAAACAATAATTCAATTATATTTGATAAAATGTTTGAAGAAATGCAAAAATATATAAAACAAAGAAACAACATTAATTTAGATAAGAGGCTATAATATGGATATAGTAATATATGCGAGATATAGTTCTCATAATCAAACAGAATGTTCTATTGAAGGACAACTGGAAGTGTGTAAGCAATATGCTAAACAACTTAACTATAATATTATTGGAGAGTATATAGATAGAGCAAAAACAGGTACAAAAGATAATCGAGAAGAATTTTTAAAAATGATAGATGATAGCAAAAACAAAAAGTTTAAAGGTATTTTAGTGTATCAATTAGACAGATTTGCTAGAAATAGATATGATAGTGCTATTTATAAAAAACAATTAAAAGATAGAGGCATTAAGGTATTATCAGCAAGAGAAAATATTACAGATGACCCATCAGGCATACTTATGGAAAGTGTGCTTGAAGGTATGGCTGAATATTATTCTGCTGAACTTGGTTTAAAAGTAAAAAGAGGTATGAATTTGAATGCTGAATGTTGTTATTATAATGGAGGTTGTGTTCCTTTAGGTTATAAACTACAAGAAGTAACAGATGAAAGATTTAATAATAATTTAAAAAAAGCAATAAAAAAGAAATATGTTATTGATGATGAAAAAGCACCGATTGTTAAAAAAATATTTGAAATGTATGCAAATGACAATAAAATGGCTGATATTATTCGCTATTTAAATGATTTGGGATTAACTACTGCATATAATATGCCATTTAATAAAAGTAGCATAAAAAGAATATTAGTAAATAAAAAGTATATTGGAATTTATACTTATAATGGCGAAGAAAAACAAGGAATACCAAGAATAATAGATGATGAATTATTTGATAAAGTACAAAATGAATTAATTAGAAATGGTTTATATCCTTCACGTAGAAGAGCAAAAACAGAATATTTGTTAACTGGAAAACTTTATTGTGGAACTTGTAAGGAGAAGATGACAGGAGTATCAGGAACATCTAAAACTAAGAAATTGCATACTTATTATGCGTGTAAGAATGCGAAAGGTAGTAATAGTACTTGTAATAGTAAACAAGTAAAAAAAGATGCTATTGAGGATTTAGTTGTAGGATTAGCAAGAGAATTATTAACATCAGACAATATTAATCTAATAGCAAATAAAGTGGTAGAAAAGGCAAAAGAACAAGATTTTACAAACTTGAGAATAATTGAGAAAAATATTAAAGATGTAGAAAAAAGAAAAACTAATCTTTTGAAGTCTATATCACAGTGTGAAGATGATGAGGTAAGAAAGGAATTATTCCTTGAATTATCTCGAATTACAGATAAATGTAAGGAATATCAAGTGTTAAAAACTAAAGAAGAAAGTAAACAAATTTTATTAAATGCTATTGAGGTAAAGTATTTTTTGAAACAACTTCAAAAAGGCAATATAAATGACTTTAAATATAGAAAGATGCTTATTAATATACTCATAAATAAAGTTTACCTATATACAAACAAGGTTGTAGTAGTGTATAATATAAATGAACAGACAAAAGAGGTTGAAAAATCTCTTATAAAAAACATGGAGAGTTCATCTGTGGAGAGTGTTGCTCTGCCATATGTGAATATACTCCAACTTTTGGAATTAGAACATAGATTAAACCTGTGACTTTATATAAGAAGTTGCAGGCTTTTTGATAAAAGGTATTCTATAATATATTAATATTTGACTAATTTGAATATTTAATAAAATCATATGTTTAAAAGATATATATTATAATATAGCTATAAAACAAAAAAATTTATTTTTAACAATTTAAATTAATAAAAATACTAAAAATAATTATTAGCATATTTTTTGATTATACAATATATCAATTCAAAAATCATATCATCAAGTTCATCTAGCAGTTTTTGGAAGTGGTGGAGGTAGATTTTGGTAAAAACATCCAAATATAAAGATAGAGGGTAGTTTAAATGTATAATAATTGGAAAAATTTATTTGAAAATCTGGAAACGTGTAAAAAATGTTCATTATGTAAAAATAGGACTCAAGTATTGTGTGGATATGGAAATAAAAAATCTAAATTAATGATTATAGCCGAAGCTCCTGGATATACAGAAGATCAAACAGGAGTTCCTTTTACAGGAAAATCAGGAATAATCTTTGATAAGATATTAAAAGAACTAGAACTACAAAAAGAAGATGTGTATACAACAAATATTGTAAAATGTCATCCAG
>CALVYE010000095.1 GCA_944372025.1 uncultured Bacilli bacterium
AGTTTTAAGCTGTAATTTTCCCGACCGTTTACTTCCGCAAAGGGCTGCGCTAAACTGCCCCAGACGGAAACAAAAAAATTCGAGAGGGCTGAAAGAAATACTTAATTACTTTATTTGCTTGACAAAATATATTTTTAGTCAAGACTTGTAATTGGGCTAATATGATGATATAATTTAATATGATGGAGTTTTACTCAATGACAAGGTCGGAATTTATTGACATAATGATAAAATCCCAAAACGGCGATAAAAATGCATTGGGACGAATTTACGAGGAATATTTTGGTAAGCTATGCGTTACGGCGTTTAATATTGTAAAGAATGCAGACGCCGCCTATGATATTGCCTCAAATGTTATCCTTAAATTGCTTGAGTTTGAACATGATGCGTCTGAAATTCATAATCATGTAGGGTATCTGATTACAATGACGAGAAATGAGGCAAAAAATTTTCTTGTTAAACAAAATAGGGAGATAAGTGTATCAGAAATTTGGGATGCGAAGTCAAAAGAATTTCCCGATATGCTTTGGCTGGACGATATTTATGCCGTACTTACCAATGAAGAACGTGAACTATTTCTGTTTCATAATGTTTGGGATATGACTCTACATAAAACGGCAAATTGTATGGGTATTACATACGGTGTTGTAAAAGCTAGATATGCAATTATAAAGAAGAAAATAAAAGCAATATATGAAAAAGGTCGAAAATAATTTCGATCTTTTTTTAATTTTTTTATCCATTTTTTGTTTCTAAATTGTCATATATATAGAAACATAAAAAAGAGGTATAGTTATGAAACATTTTTTAACAGTTCTTACAAGCATATTGATGGTATTTCCACTTTTTAACTTTCAATTAAAACCGGAAATGACATTTGGCGATTCTTTTAACGGAGCGTCGATTGAGAATTCTGAATTTACTTCTATATCTTTTTCAAGAAAAGAGGAAGAAGAGATACTAATAAATGGCGGTGTGCCAAAGTATTCGGACATCTCAAATCGTCCCAACCCTTGTGCGAATGTAGCAGGGGCAATTATATTAGGCTATTATGATAAGAAGTATGACGAACTTATCGAAAATTTTACTTCTGCCAGAATTATACGTGATAAGGTATTTTATGCGACGCAAACAAATGCGGTTGAAGAAGTTATGGCACGCCTTTATACAACAATGAAAACGAATATAACAGAAGGGGGAACCACCGTTGCTAATTTTAAAAGTGGATTACAAGCTTATGTTAAAGATAAAGGAAGAAATATTTCTTACGCTAACGTGATTTCGAGTCAGAATTTATTGGAAAATAATTATAAAGCGGCGATACGGAACGAGCAGCCTGTAGTCTTATTTGTTTCAAAATATACCTTAATTTCTCCTCTTTCATTGGATGCAGAATCAGGCGCAGAAGAGTTTTATAAACAGCATTATATTGGCAATCACACTGTTGTTGGCTATGGTATTCGAATAATTCGATATTACGATGATAGTGATAATTTAATATGCCAAATGGATTTGCTTGCTGTGTCAACGGGATATGAGCATAGTCCGACTGGGTATATATTGATTGATGATTACGGTACATTGGTTGATGGATATGCCATTAATATTTATTAAGGAGACAGAAAATGGGACGTATAGAACGTGATATTAAAAAGAAAGTAAAGAATACGAAGGAAGAATATAATGTTTGGTATAACAAACATGAAGAACAAATCAATCAGAGGACTAACGAAAGCGAAACGGAAATTGATTTAGGTAATATTAAGGTTAAAAATCGCTCAAAGTTGTATATTTTTGCCGGTATAGCCGCCATTTTTATTGCGGCTATAGTTGCAATCTCAGTGATAATCAGCAATAACAATAGTTCCCGCCCGCAAATTCCCGACTTCACGTTTGGCGCAGAGCAGGTTAATGAGACAAGTATGAGCCAAGAAGAGCTTGAAGATATTGTGGTTAAGTTTCCTGAGCTTTCAAAATTATCTGCTCTTAAAGGTTTCAATGAGGTGTACATTGAAAATGGAACTATTGTTATGAATATAGTAAATGGTGAGCTTGAAACTGTCAATGACTTTTATTTTGTAGAGGCGAGAATTTCATATACCGATAATTTCATCTTCCTTAATAAATATGAATATGACGATTTAGAAGAAACCGCAACTGTCGGAGAAACAGTAATCAGCTATGAAACCAAGGGGGCAGATGATTTTGGTTTAAATGTTTTTCTTGCAACTACAGAAAGCGAAGATATAAAAATATATTGGGAAGTCAGTTGCGTAGAAGGTCGCTTTGATGAGTGGATGCAGATCATGTTTAGTTGACATAACATAGTAAATAAATTTGTTTGTGACGATTACATGGATTAATTATTAATTTGCTAGTAAATGGTGGTTAATCAACTGCAGAAAGAATGACTGTCAATAAAAAAATTGCTTGGGTACAATACATATACAGTCCAAACGAGGTCACATTATACATTGCATAGAAAGCAATTTAATAGACCATTATTCAATATCTTCAAAGCAGACGAAGAAATTATAAGTGTGATGCCAAGACAATGGCGTCAGTTATGCTTCATTAAGCGAGTATGTAACTTTTATAACAATTATTTCTATATTTTTTTTAATTTTTAAAATTCTAAAAAATTTATGAAATTTTTGTTGTCTTATATTATAGAAATAAATAAATAAATTTTAATAAAAAAGGAGAAAGGTAATGTATAAGAATATACTAAAGAAGACTTTGATAATATCAGCAGTAATGATAATAGTGGCAATTTTTATGGCAATAGGTCATTCAATGCCAAAAGCTTATGCAAGTGCGGATACGGCGGCGTACTCAGAAAATGAATATGATGTAGGAGTAGAGCAAAATGTCACATTGGTAGCTTTTGATAATTCGTCATTTGAATTTACTCCTAATGAAAGTCGGGAATATTATTTTAAAATAGGATATTCGGTAACAGATATTAATTTCGATATTACAATTATAGACGAAAATAACGAGTCTATTACATGTGAAGAAGTAGAATTGCCGCAACTTCAACCAGACACTTTGAATCGAAGATATGCCGTAAAAACAGAATTGGAGGCAAATGTTTCCTACACTGTTTTGGTAGCTCATAATTATTTCTGTGATGTGCAGGCAAACATAATCTTAACTAAGCCTCTGAAGTTCAAATCAATTTCATTTAATAACAAGCAAGTTTTTAACAACGGGGTTAGTGAAAGTTGTAATTTGATATTAGGAGAGAAATATGACATACATTTTGAGTATGAAAATGGTGTTGAGAGTAAAAATCTGTTTTGGGATATAGGCGCAGGCGCAAAGAAATTCATAACTAAGGTCGAAAATAGTTTTATCATTGATTGGTCCTTAGGGAATAATAGCGATTTTACGCTTAATTTTATAGATGACGAGAATTTATATTCTATAACAGCAACGGCAAAATACCCTGTTTCCGCAACATTTAGTTGGGATTCATATAATTTTACATATACAGCAGAATTTAGAGATGAAGATAATAAACTGATGACTTCTTCACAAGCTTTAAAATTTGTGGATAATTTTAGCGTAGATTTTGGCGGAATTCATAAAGAGGGAAAAGTTACTACGTACGATTTAATTAGAGAACCCATATTAGATCCAACAACGATAATTACCGGTAGCGTTAGTTTGAAATATACAGCTTCAACTGGGAAAACATATACATATAATTTTAGCGATGCTTCACAAACAGTTAGTAATAAAATAGTATCAATGACGGATAGCTTAGATGCTTTAAGCGAAAAGAGAGTCATTATTTTGAATAGCCAGTCTGGTTCATATAATTTTAATAGAACGATAGATGTGCCTATACATGTTGTGGCAGTATTTTTAGTGAGCGACTCGAATAAAGTATGTGAAAACTTAAACATAAATATAAAAAATGGTAATTCTACGTTTTTATATATGAGTAATGTACATATAAAGTCTGAGAATGATCCTTCTGAGAATGCTCCTACTTATGTAATGAATTCGCAAAGCAGTCAGTTGGAAGTTCAAATAGAAGGCACAAATAGCATTGAGGGAAAAGCGAAAAGCGCATTGTTTTACGGAAAAGGAATTAAGTTTAAAGGTTCGGGTAGCTTGATGGTTAAAGGAGCAGATGGAGAAAATGGAGAGGACGGCGACCCAGGTGTAAACGGTGGTTCTGGAGAGAACGGAAGTAGTGGATTTGCTGGTACGAATGCTTTAATATGTACATCATTAAGCTCGACTGCTAACTCTGTTACCTTAAAGGGAGGTAACGGTGGACGTGGCGGTAACGGTGGACGTGGCGGTGATGGCGTTAACGGTATAGCAAGTAAAACTGCAGGGACTGATGCAGGCAATGGCGGACGTGGAGGCAATGGCGGACGTGGAGGTAATGCCGGTATAGGATGTAATATTACCAATATAAGCGGAGTCAATATTTCTGATGGATATGCGGGAACAGGTGGCAATGGCGGCAATGGTGGGAACGGCGGTAATGGGGCTAATGCTTATATGAATTATGTATATCTGTCCACTGGAATAAATGTAGAAATTAATATTTCTACTAAAGCTGGAAAAGGCGGTAACGGTGGCAACGCAGGTGCTGATGGTAATGGAAATAAAAATATGAACATTTTAAGCTTTGGTGGGAACGGCGGCAATGGTGGGAACGGCGGTAATGGATTAGGCGAAAATACCTCTATTTCAAATAATGGTAGTCTTTTCCCTACATCAGTTTATTTACATAGTGATGCGCAAGTTGGTGGGAACGGCGGCAACGGCGGAATAGGTGATTATGGTGGACGTGGCGGCAACGGCGGTAACGGCGGTAATGGTGGTAACGGTCGAAATGCTGTAATGTTTGGAGCGAGTGGGACTAATGGACACGATGGAGCTGCTGGCGGCAATGGAGGTAATGGTGGCAACGGGTATTATTATGTAGGTAATGGAGGTAATGGTGGTACTGGTGGGGCTGGCGGAGAGGCCGGGAAAGGCATATTTAAAACATATTCTAATGGGAGTCAAGGTGCTGCAGGCACAAGAGGTAGCAGTGGATTAAAAATAACCTCCAATTAATTTATAAAAAGGAGTGACATAATGCAAAAAATAAAAAATTACAAGACAATTCTGATTTCAATAATTTTAATTTCCATATCGATGATTTTTATATCATCCTGTAAAGTAGCAGAGGATAAGTTGTATCAAAGTGTAACATTAGAAGTATTTTATCCTATTACAAGTGAAAGGATAGAAGAAAATAAGACATATAAATTTGAATATGACGGCACTCCTAAAGTTTTTACTGCAAAAGTAAAACTTGATGAAACAGGCAAGTATTTGGAAGACAAGGATTTTGAAGATAATGATTGGCAATCACATATTAGAATGCTTGTGAGAACCAAAGACGATGCTGCTTATAAAGATTATAGAATTGTTGATGGAGAAGAAGTGGTTTATGATTGGACAAATGTCGCAGATTGGCCAATAGATTTTGGGGTTTATGAAATTCAATTTGAATTTAACAATCATGGTCCATTAGATAAAATAAAAAATAGTACTAAATATATTAAAACTTGGTTTTATTTTACCATTGAAATATTATAAAAGGAGAAAATAATGAGGAGAATACATGTTTGTATTATTGGCATAATAATGGCAATATTATCAGTCTTTTTGATTTGCATTATCAATCTCAATATGTATGCTTTTGCAGATAATGAATATGATGAGCAGAGTATTTTAGCTTTATGTAAGCAAGTAACAGGAGATAATACATTTTGGGATAATAATAACAGAGAGTTGAAGTTGGAAGAATATCCTGATTACATAACGGAAAGGTTTGAAACATCTAATTTTTATAACGAGAACACACAAATATACGATGAATGGATTACAAAAATTGTACCTATACAATTGTTTGAGCAAAAGATGCAAGACTTCCTTTATGTTGGTGATGCGTACGGGTTCTATTTTGATTATGATAAAAGTGAAGATACTTTTTTAGTGTTTTTTATTAAACCAGATATTAATATGTACAGTTCTGGACAGTTAAGATATAGAGTTGAGCCTTTTTATTATGAGAAATATAAATTTAATCAAGATAATAATTTGAGTATATTATATTACGGTAATAATTCACAACACTATTTCAGAGAGTATTATAAAGTTAAAAAATTATACCTAAAAGACATTTCGTTTAGCGGAAGTTTATATAATCAATTTCATTTGAATCAAGGAGAAGACGGGTATATTGATGAAAACGATAATGGAGGTTATTTTGTTGGGAATAGATATGTTTTTAGTGGCGTGTCAACGCAAACCGGAAAAAACGAATTTTCAGAAACTGTTTTAAAAACTACGGTTGGTTATATTCCTATAGTTGGAGACGTAGTTGGTAAGGCAACCAATGTTAACGATATAGTAAAAGGTATAGTTGATTATATCGAAGCGTCAAGCAGGGATTACAGAGTAATTAAATCTAATAATGACGATTTTGGGGTTGAACTGGACGAATTGGATGCCGTTTCTCAAATAGAAAAATATGGGTATTTATTAAAGGATAGCTATACATATTTAAAAACACCTAATAATGAGAATGCTGTTTTATTAGGAATTAATAATGGCTGTTATGCCCAAAATACTTTTTTAGTTAATTATGCGGATCATCGAAATAAGTGGGATACTTTGTTTGCAAGTCAAATATCGTTAGATATTGTAGAAGAAGAAAATACTGAAAGTATAACAGACTCAACGATTAAAGTATTAAAAACAGGTGTTACCTCAAATGATTATTATTATAATTTGAATAATAACGAGGAATTTCAAATCGATGAAAATGGGTCATTAGATTTATATATTTTAGGTAATGCCGAATTAAAGCTCAATTTTGTCGCTCCAGTAAATAGTGCATATACATTTTCGGGTTATAATAATGAAGATATTATAGTCGAAGTATTGAATCAGAATGTAGTATTTAAAGATTTGGATAATAAACTTATTGTTGATTTGGAAAATAATGAAACTTGTCGTTTAAAATTAGAAAGCGTAGAGGGGGAAGGAGTATATAAATTTACTATTAATTGTATGTTTACTCCGGAAAAATTAAACTTGAATGTTCCATTGCAAAGAACGATAAAACCGAGTGAGACAGAATATTTGCTTATTTATAATGATGAGGGTTCGCCGTTTGATTTATCTATAATTAGCAATAATGAAGTTGAAGCTGGTTTATATCTAGACAACAGAGAAAATATAATTGGTAGTTTATTAAGCGGTGAGTTATTAGAACCCTCGTATTATCTTTTTGATAATAGAAATTATTATTTAGCTATACATAATTACTCTAATGTCGATAGCCTTGCGACCGTAGAGCTTAAAAATGTGAACACTTTAAAGATGGGGGAAGAAAATACTTTTGAGATTTCAGATTCAAAATATTTTAAATATAGCCCAATAGTTACGTCTGAATATAAATTCGAATTCTCTAGTGACGGGCTATATGAAATAGAAATTTATGATGAAGATAATAAATTTTTAGCTGGAACACCTGATAATAAAGCGGAGATCTCGCACCTTTTGGAAGGAGAGCATGTTTATAATGTTCTTGTTAAAAATATATCTCATGATGAAAGTCTTGTTAAAATATTAGTTAATCCTAATCCCGTTAATATAAATATCGGAAGTAATATTTTATATCAATTTACGAGTGAAAACTGTTATAAGCTAGTACCTAATATATCTGCAAATTATTTAATCAGTTTAACTGATAATGATTTCATAATTTATGACTCTCAATGGCAAACTGTTTGTGCCTCAAATGGTAATTACTATCTTGAGAAGCAAGGTAATTACTTCATTGTTGTTAATGGCTCACCAGAAGAAGAATTCACCTTGAATGTTGATTTGTGCTATACAACTCAAGAGAGTGGAATAGTTCCTGATTCAGGTGAGATTGTTGTAAAGTTTATCCCTAATAAGTCAGTGAAATACGAGGTTGACGGCGCAGAAAATGTAGAATGGTATGACTCTAATCTAATTGAGTCAGGAGCCTATTTAATTAAAGATAAAGTATATTATGTAAAAATAAAAGGACAAGCGAATACTGAGTATGTAATAAGGCAAGGGAAAGAATATACCCAAATTTCTGTTAACCGATTAGTAAATTTGTTTGAAGGTTCATATACATTCACTATTCAATCGGCTGGGAATTACGTTATTATGTTTTATTGTGGTAAAAACACTGTAGATTTTACTTTATACAATGAAAGCGGCGAAGAAGTTTGTTCTTATAACGCTGGAAGTGGCAATATTCCATTAAATTTACCTGCTGGCGCGTATACTTTTGACTTGTCGGTAAGCACGGCGACTTCAGCCGGAATAATAGTCAAGGCGAGATAATGAATGATAAAAATTTATATATCAAACATGAATATATTTTATATGGTCGTCAGCCACTGATGGCGGAATGTTTTAAATGTGATTGCAAATGTAAAGACAGTAGAATTATCTACTCTGATATTAATGAACAGTTTTTAAAATATTAGTGACTGAAATTATTCATTAACTCAGTAAAAAGCGCAGCATCAATATGCTGCGCTTTTTTCATATATATTATAATAAATTTCATTTTTTTGAGAAAAGCCAATAAATTATGCATTCAAAGATATTGGCAAATCATTGGCAAGTAAATTTTTATTATGCTTAAAATGGGCATTTTTGAGCTATTTTTGCCTTAAAATGCATTAATTTCGCGCGTTTTGAAAATCGGTAAATAGCTGCAAATGGAAGCGCTGGCAATATGGGCAATAATGGTTAATGTATTTGAGGATGAGTCCGATATTGTATCGAACTCATCCCTTTTAAAAAGGTGAAAGGAGAGATAACACAAATCTATTAAGAGTCATATTATGAAGAAAGTCAACGTATGGGCTTAACATCATTTAAGTGTAGTGGCTTTAGGATGGTTTCATAAGCATTTAGCTTGACGGAAAGCGCTTATTATTTTGGTTGCTAATCAATAAAGACCTATGGAGATTTTGTGTCTGTGACAATAATATTATATAAAAAGAAAAGTCAAACGTCGTTTGAACATAGATAAAATGGTTTAAAATTTAAACGGTAAAGTGAAATATTTATCACGTTTAATTTTTCTGATTGAAAAAATATGATAAATAATTTTATAATTTGATTCTTTTTTCTTGACAAATTTGGGCATTTTTGTTAAAATAACAATATCTTTAATTGGAGCTCCGTAGACAGCGACATTTTCGCCGAGGTGCTAAGGTGTTTAGGGTGCTTCTGCTAATGCAGAAGTTTTTTATTTCTGTATGAGACGCGGAGTGTCTCTTTGCTTTAAGCATTTTCAATATTTAGATATGCACGAATTATTACTAATGCACCTGCGTATTATTATACGCAACATATCAGTTGAGCTTATGTGTTCGAAAAAAGATATATGAGTTAAATACACATATTATAAATATTAGATTTTTAACCAAAAGAAAATTGCAAGATAACGATGATATATTAGAGAAATTAATTAATGATACTTCGATTGATAAAGAAACGGAAAAATTAATAGAAGATCATTTGTGCTATTATAAAACAAAATTGTCCGAATTATTTAAATATGATAAGTTAGATGCTAAAGATACAGAACTCGGCAAAAAGCGCATAAATGTTTATTGCTCGTATAAAGATATCATCAGTAAATTCATAGACAAGTACGAAATTAGGTATCATGATTTACCTGAGGTTATTCTTGAGATGCTAAATGATTTAGTCATTGAGTATTCATCTAGTTTTCGTGACGATATTGTAAGCAATAAAGAAAGAGTAAAATATGTTGATAGGGCTATCAAAATTGAGGGATGTTTAGGCTATAGTCTATGCTGTTTTCTTATCAAGGCTTATTTAAAAGATTTAAAAAAATATAAACGAATGTTTTCTCTTTTAGATAATGCAAGTGTAAAATATGGTGATGCGCAGGAATCATTTTATCAGCATTTAAAAGGAGAAATTAGTGTAATAAAGAAATTTTTTAAAAATGGTAAAAAACAATATAAAAGTTTTTTTACTCGAAATAAAAAAGGGATAGCGTATAATTTTGAAAAAATTAGTTCGATTAGTAGTTTTGATAATGCGCTAAAACTTTGCGAAAAGTTGCTAAAAGATATAGAAGGTGAAAATGACGTCGAAAGTGAGAATAGAGATGGTTATTTTTCAAAAATATTTAGCAATGGGGGCAAAATTTCACTAAAAACAAAAGCTTTTAAATTTCTCATTAATGTTGGTATACCATCTGCTCTAACTATTATTGCAGCTATTTTATGGGCGATTCAGTAATAAAATTATTTTAATATTGTACAGGTAAAGCTATGAATATCTTAGGATTAGAAACATTAGATGAAAAGTATATGGTTGATAAACAAGAAGAGCCTGTTTATACTCGTGCTTTTAATAAAAGAAATGGGGCTCGTGATAAGTTCATTGTAAAAACACGTGGATGTGTTTACGGCAACTGCGGAAGAAAAAGAAAAATTAAGAAGATATAATATGGGCGGCATTAAAGCAGAATCTTTGGCATTGCTTAATAAGATAACGGAGATTTATAATGCAAATACTGTTAATCGGCCTCCAGATGATGCAAGGACTTTATATCAGTATTATCGAAAATATACCGTAGATCTTCTAAAATTTTTTAGGGAAGAAATCGATGACTTGCCTTATGTAATTAATAATGAGATAAGGGCTATGTTCGGTCATTTGGCCAAGCATAGCTTGAAGTTTGATTTGGGCAATACTGAGCTGATCAAAGCGTATGGGCATTTTAGGCGTTTAAATCTGGATATATTTAAGATTCTTTGCGATGAGTTTGATAAGAGTTTTAATCATTTTTTGAGAAAGGCGCATAAGTATAATTATAAAAAAATATCGAAAGATTTTTTATTAAAATATTCTAATATGTATATATGTGCTCGAGATGCATATTTAAAAGCCCAATTTAGTGAGAGTGTTGGTAGTAATAATGATGTAAATGTTTATCAAGCATACTTTGAAGCTTTTTGTTTATATGTTAAATTAATTACATTTCACTACGAAAATAAAAAACAGATAAATAAAGTTAGGTATTGCACAAGACTTAGTAATATTTTGTCTACAGGTTGGTCTTTAGGTATGATTTTACTTTCGGCCATTACTTTAATACCGTAAGCTTATATTTAATTTCTAAATTGAAATATATTATTAGAATTAATCCATAGTTTTTTAATTAAAAGTACATTTTTATGAAACTTTCATCCGCCACGGGTTGTCCGTGGCGGTTATTATCATATATAGATATAAACTCTGATGAGAAGATAATGAAATTAATTGTTACATTGAAAGCTCGTGAAGCAAATATTCTAAAGCGTTTAAAAGATATACAATATTAAACCATTTACACTGCAGTGGCCAATTTTAAAAATTGAAAATATTTAATAAATCGTTGTAAAACACAGCAACAAAAAGATATACTCTTTAGTATAAATGTTTTTTTGAGGTTATTTATATAAAAAATGACAAATTAATACTTTCAAAAATATTGGCAAACCTTTGGCAAATAAAATTTTATATTGTTAAGAATACGACGTTTTTGAGCGATTTTTGATTAAAAACAGCCCAAAATCGAGGTGTATTTTCAGCCCGTTGTCCCTTCAAGTCCAACAAGCGGAGCCATTCCGGTGATGATGGCGATGAGGATCCACCTGTTCCCATTCCGAACACAGAAG
>CALVYE010000096.1 GCA_944372025.1 uncultured Bacilli bacterium
CGCTCATTTTTGAGCCTTTCAAAAAAACGTTTACCAAACGTTTACCAATTACAAAATTAAACATTCAGGAGAGCATTTCCACGCACTTACGCCCGATTTAAAAGCAGCCCGCCGAGCAATTTTTCGCTACTCGACGGGCTGCTTTATTATTTATTCGTCATCAACTTCATCTGTTGTCTTTACTTCGAGGGCGGGTTTATCGGTGGCGTTCAGCGGCGATATTACCGACTGCCCGAGTTGCGATTCTATGTCCTCGCGGGCATTTTTAGCGACTCGACCACCACGCCTTGCAACCGACTTATTCTGCGTAAAGGTCTTTGGTTGTTCCTGCTTGGAAATTGCTGTAGTGGTGACCTCGGCAAGCATATTCAGGACGAGCTCGATATTGGTCATATTGTCGCGCAGGTTTTCCTTTTTCAAGCCCTTGTACTGCTTGTACTCCTGCACGGACATACCGCTCCACGCCCGCGTCATCTCGTTAGTGAGAATGGCATAGTCACGGCTACTGTCTACCCCTCTCTCCTTCCATTCGTCGGTAAGCTCCTTGCGCATTTCAATGGTCTGCAAACGCTGATTTATCCATCCCTCAGTATAACCCTTTGCACGGTAAAATTCCGCTCCACGCAAAATAGCCTTTTCGGGGTCGGCGATTTCGTCCAGCCGCTCGCTTCCGACCTGTGCAAGCCACATTTTGAACGGCTCCGCCTTGGGCGACGGTATGGATTGTACAAGACGAAGAACGCCCTTTGTATCGAGGCAATCGGTAGTACGCATTTTCCCGTCAGGGGCACGCATTTTCAACCCCTTACAATCTGTAAGGAGTTCGCTACCCTCTTTTTTTAGCCTGTTTTTCAGAACATACCAATAGTTTCGCGCATCATTACTGTCTGTCAAAATGGCGACAATATCTACAACGGCGAAATACCACTCCTCCTCTTCGGCGTTCCACAGTGTGCGCACCTGCTTGCTTTCAAATACCTTTATCTTGTTTTCCATTTTCGCGGTCTCCCTCTTGCCTTGCGATATTTTCTATATTATATCTAAATAAAAGTCGTAAATCAAGTATGCGACAGGAATATAAACATCCCGCCGCGAAATTTCGCGGCGGGCAATACTAATTGACTTTTGTAAAGTTTAGTTCTTATATAGCCTTAATGAGAAATTAGCACCATCTCCGTTTAGATTATATCTTGAATATACAATAAGATATGGTATATTTTGTGCTAATTCTTTGCTTATACTTGCATTCAGACCTTCACCGGCATCGTCATTATATTCTGCTGAAGTCAGTAAATATGTTGAGCGCGGATCAATCAAGTATATGTATGTATCAATATTCCCTTCAGTCTCGATTGTGTAATCTGCCTTTTCTGCTGGAGTATATGTAAATAATCTGACATATCCTTTGGTTGAAAAAGTATTAAATGTAAAATTGGACGAGGAAGTATTATAAATATTTTCATATTTATCTAAATAAGAAGCATCACTTTTTAACGCGCCATAAGACGGCGTAATAGCCAACTTTATCTCTCCAGACTGACTAGTACTATAAAATTTGACTCTTACTTTATATTGTGAATTAGCAGAACAATAGTATCGAATAAGAGAATTAGTTTTATAACCCCCATCATCATTGCTTGCCAAAAGTTTATCGTTAGCGTCATACAGGTATAAGTACGAGTCTTTTTCGCCAAAGGTTTGTATAACCTTTGTTCCACTAGCGCCAAATGTTATATAATAGTCTTTGTATTCACCTTTTCCTAATGTTACTTTATCCTCATAATATCTTTTGTTAGAAGCAATATTTATTGTTTCAGATGGATTAGTGCTTACACCATTAAAATTATGCGTAATGACTGAATAATATGGTACAAGAACCCCGGCCTCTTGTGCTGAATACATAAGATCGACAGCTATACCGCCTATACTTCCATAGTCATTGTTTGGTGCATAATCATAACGGTCCTGTATAACAACAACTCGTCCACTTGCAGATTTAGAGTAATTAAACGCATGCAATGCATAATACAAATCTTGATCATTTGTCGAACCTGAATTAGGAAATGAGCTTGAGCCTTCAAAAACAGAACTATTACGGATGTTTGTAAATATGGAGGAACTCAAAACATCATTACTGTTTATAGGAACATATATTGAATCCAAATCGTTGTTATCTCGTGCATGCGTCAATAATTCTGCCGCCAAGTTATAACTATTGGAATTAAAATATGCTATAACCATCGCAACCGCAGGAGTATAGATGAGATGAAAGCTTCCTCTAGTCTTTGCGCTATTTGTATAACTTTGATATTCATTTATTAACTCTTGTGTTGTAGTTATTAAATTATTAATTTGTTCAGTTCTTTCAACATATTCACCAGACTCAAGCATAGCCTGATAATAAGCAATTTGCTCTTCAAGTTCAGTAATAACATCAGTGCCTTTAAGACCTAATTCTTCCTGTATTGCCGCCAAACTTTGTAAGATTTGATTTTCCGACATTGTACCTTCATTACCAGATTCTTCTGTAACTTTTTGTTCTTCCTTTATTTCCTCCGATAAATCGAAATTATTTTCATCAACCTCCAGTTCACTACAGACAGTATTCATTTCCACCGTATCAATATCATCAACGGTTTCACCTATTCCTTGAGAATAGAGCGCATTCTCCACAGCAGCAGATTTAGAAGCTGCAAAGCGTGTCGATTTTACATTCGAATAATCAAGAACGACATCATGTGTATCCTCTATTTGTGCTTGGACCAACCCACCACTTTGACAAGCAAATGATACCGCTATTAAGCATAAGACCAATGTTAAAATTTTTTTCATAATATCCTCCTAATAAAATTAACATCTGTTTGCTAAATTAATGACTTCCAAAACATCCTTATTACTCTACAAATTTAAACTGTAAATGTTTTCCACTGTTTTTCCCTCCTCTATAATTAATCAAAAATCATTTTTGTATTCCAATATATCTCCTGGCTGACATTGTAGTATCTCACAAATTTTATTTAAAGTTGATAATTTAATTGCTTTTACCTTACCATTTTTTAATAACGAAACATTAGCCATCGTTAAACCTACTTTCTCTGACAATTCTGTTACGCTCATCTTACGCTTTGCTAACATTACATCAACATTTATAACTATCATATTAATCCCTCAGTTTCTTCTTTTAGCTCTATCGCTTTAATTACAAAATGAGATAGCACCAAAAGGATACTTACTACAACAAGGCCTATCACCGCAATAATAAAATAACAAATAGCAAAATCATTCCATCCTAAAGCAAGAAAAACTATATTTCCAATTAAAAAAACAACTATATCTATAACTAGCAAAGTTGCAGATTTTTTAATTATATTTACAACCTTATAGCTAAACACCTCATCATTCTTTATTGCTCCAGTTATTTTCCATGCAAAAATTAAAACTATAAAGCATGGAACTGAAACCGCCCAATAAAAAGCCAATTGTGTCCATAACTCTACACTTTGACTTAAAGAAGGTTTAGCCGAAACAACACCCATTGTAGATAATGAAATACTAAATGGATACCAAACAATACACATAAAAAGACCGCATACCCCAAGCGCAATAATAGCACCTTTTACTACTAGAGAAAGTTTAACTGTATTCATAAAAACCTCCTTGATGATTTCAATGTTATTCTACTACCATTAACTATATTATGTCAATAAAAATTTATTGTATTTCGATAAATTTTTATTAAAATAATAATTAAGGTTTACAATTTCATAAATAAATGCCTTCGCTTTATATTAGAAAACGATAAGAGCTACTTTATATTCAAGCTTAATTTAGGATATAATGTTCTTAATTTTACATATCTAAAAAGCTCAATTTGAGATAAACAAATTATTAATAATACAAACATTTGTTTTTATTTTTCTTGACAAGCTTTAAACTATATGTTATAGTATAGCTGTATCGGAGGAATGAAAACTCTTTTGATGCAAGCAAAATGCCCGTATCGGTGAAAGAAACGAGGGAATCTTAGACGGCTCCGCCATTATAGTGGATTTGAGAGGTATTCAATCGATTTA
>CALVYE010000097.1 GCA_944372025.1 uncultured Bacilli bacterium
ACCTTATTTTCCCGTTCCTCGCGCTGCTTGCGCTCTTGTTCCACCTCGTCCCCGATCTCTTTCAAGCGGTCAGTATAGTCGCGGCTCAGATATTCGCTTTCTTCCCCGAACGAGGAGAGGAAGCCGCCGATGAGCTTGCCCACCTTGTAATGCGAGATGGCAAGCCTGCGCTTCAAGCCGTTGTCGTTGACCTTATGCCAAAATTTACTCTCGTAGATCGCGGGCTTGATACTCTTCACGGCGCGCAGTACGATATTTGCCTGCCGACGCTTGTAATCCGCGCGGAGCTCGTCGATGACGGTGGTGTTTTGCGGTTTGATCTTGTAATGGTCGATAAACTCCTTCTTGAAGAGATCGGTTTTTATAATGTCTTTGGCGAACGGCGCAAAGATGTCGGTCTCATACTTTGCAAGCCGTTCATGAAAGGCTCTGTCCGCCTTCCGCGCCCGCCTGTCGTAGAGCAAGATCTTTTTCACCGTCTCGTCCACTTGCTCGCGATACGGTTCCATATCCCGCTTGCCGTAGAAGAAGCTCGCATCCTTCGGGATCTTCTTGGCAAGGTCGATGAGCGCTTTGCGCACTACGTTTTCGCTGATGATGCTTTTGGGAAATGTTATTTTCTTCAATTCCCGCAACGCTTCGTCTCGCGTCATATAAAGCCGCTCCTCGTGTCCGCAGACGTAACTGTTGAGCCGAACGTGCATACGGTCGAGGACGGGTTTGGAGATCTTCCCCTTATGGCGGTATTCAAGCTCTTTCTTTCGATACTTGCATTTCGGCGCTTTCTCGGCAAACCAAAAGTGAATATGAAGGTGATGCGGCTTGTCCTTGTGCAGCGAGCAGATGAGGTCTATGTTCTTGGGGTCAAGCCCCATATCGCGGAAGAACTCTCCGAAGGTACGCTTTACAAGGTGAGTGCACTTTTCGGGCGTGTCGATTTTATAGCTCATCTCCTCGTTGAGCGAAATAAAGCCGTGCCACAGCATTTTGTTTGCCTTCGCTCGCTCCTGTATCGATTTGAGTTCCTGCTGTGGGATGAAGCCGTCGCCGTTAAATAAGCCCGTGCTCTTTTCAAAGTACGAGATCATGTCGCGCATCTCCGACTTGGAATTTTCTCCGTTCAGCTTTCTGTCCGAGGTCATGTACTTGTAGATATTGTTTCCGCCGTCCGACATTTCGTAGTACGGGCGTTCTCTCTCAAACTTTCTGCGCTCCTCCGCCGTGGCATTACTCTTCAACTTCCACGGCGTATAGGTGATGTTGAAGATAATTGGTTGATTGCTGATAACTTGTCCTCCTTTAAGTTTACTGCCTGCCAATATAACCGTCGCAATAGTTCGTCGGCTTTACGTTTTCGCTTGGTCATTTACGATTAAGTAAACTCCCTGCGCAAAAGCCGCAGCCTCCTGCTCTTGCTCGGTTCTATTGACAGTTTAATTGCCTTTGACGATGGCGGGTTTCCCGCATCGGAAAGCAAAAACGCAGCGTGGTACACGAAACTGCGTTTTTCTTATCCTGCTACAGGTTGTCCTTTAAATCATCCCACTTTGCCACACGGTTTGCTTGCCTTGTTTGCCCGTATTTCTGTTCGTATTTCCTTGCCAGGTAATAGATATTCCGCTCTTTTCGAAGTCCCTCGTCCGTTTCAAACTTTAACGCAACGTCGCTCCAATCAAGGGCGCTCTCGTACGCCTGCCCCGTGCCGAACAGATTGCCCTGTATATCGGGATATGCCGCGCGGAAGTCCTCATACGTCAGCATTTCCTGCGGCGTAGGTGTTGCATCTTCTATTGGAGATGCTGCGTAAATTCTCTTCTCCCGCGTTCCCCCCGTGCTGCCGCTCACCTTGCGTTTCTTCGATACGTCCATCTTTCGCTTGCAAAGATTGAAATATCCCTGTATAGTTTTGTCCTCGAAAGCGGGCGGCTTGTCCTCGAACATATACGCACAAATCGCCTTTACAAAGATGCCGCGCTTGCGCACATTCAGCAGCTTCATCGCATTGTAATAGGTTTCGTAAAAGGTGAAGTGCCGCGATTGAAGATCGTACTTCTTCGGCTTCTTCCCCGCGCGTTCCGTCTCCTTGACCTCTTTCAAAATGTCCGCAATGTTGCTCCAATAGAAACGCTCTTTGTCCGTCATCTCGCCGTCAGGCTCTCTGTCCTCGAACTCGTATGCACAGATACAGCTTGCCAGTTTCCCCGCGCTTACGTCGTCCGTGCCTTGCAGAATGTCTGCATACAGCTCATAGAATGTAAATTGTTCCAATTTGTTCCCTCCCTGTTTGTATGGAATAAGCCCGGCCGCTGTGTGCGGTCGGGCTGCTTCCTATTACGTTGATTAGGGGAGTGCAGCAGTTGGGATAACTTGGTACCACAATTACGGCATTATAGGCTGTATTTAAGCCGTTTTCTGCCTGTTTTAACTGCTTTATCGGGAATTGTGTGGCACTTTCATACCACTTGCGCGTCACCTCATTCTCATTTTTCGGTACTTTTTTGTAAATTTTCTTCCGTATAACGTGTATTCTCCGTTCTCGTCTTCCACGACTTGCAGAGCCGTGCCGTCGTACAGCTCCCATAAGAGTTCCGAAAAAATGGGATGGTTGATGAGCGCCGCATAGATGCGCCAGTCTGCTGCGCTGTTTTTCTCATAGTGGCGCAGGACGAGGATGAGCACGTTTTCGTTCGTCAGCCATTTGGAGACCTGCTTGTCGCGCTCCGCCTTGATATCCGCGATCTGCGCATACAGCACTTCGCGCTCCTGCTCGTCCGCCGTTCGTATCGACTGATAGAGGCGGTTGACCGCGGCTTTGCTTTCATCGATGATCTGAACGATCTTATCCTTATGCCTGTATTCGGTGGCGTTGCCCGAACTTATGTTATACGCCAGATTCGATGAGATCGGGCGATAGTCGCCGCATTGCTCCCTGCCTTTTCGGAAATGGAGCCTCTTCACTTGCGTATAAAGATAGTCCATCGCCGTGTGGTAAAAGGCGTATTGCTTTGTCTTGCGCTCATCTATTTCGGCAAAGAACAGCGGCGAAGGGCGAGCGTACTTCTTGCGTAATGCGGAAAGTTCCTTACCCACACGAACGCTCTCAAAGGTGCGTTTCGCCTTGTCGATCTCCAACCCCGAAAGCACCGCGAGCTTGCAGATGTCCGAATAAATCGCAAGCATGGTTTCCTTATCCGCGCCCTTATAAATCTCATCCCACAAGATGCTATTGAGCTTTTGCGAGAGATTGACGATCCCGCCGATCTTGTTGATGCTCGTATCGTGGTCGAGCTCTGCAAGCGTCTGCTCCGTCTTTGCTTCCGCTTGGAGATTGCACACGGGTACGCGGAAAAAACCACTATATCGTTCGGCGGCGTTTACCAAGAGTGCGTCGTCCGTTATGAGCATGGTGTCCGAATCGTAATCGCAGCCGTTCAATCGCTGCTGAATATTCTCCCCGATAGCATTGACGCAGACGATGTTTTCACCCAAGTCAAAGTAGCCCCATATCCCGCAGCCGAGGGCGTTTTCCGCGCAGTATAAATTACCCATCGTGATATGCGGCGAGCGGGCGCAGAGCAGTTTTGCGCCGTCTGCAAAGCGTTCACAGCGAACTTTCCCGGGCTGTAATTCGGGGCTCATCTCCTCGCCTGCAAGATATTTCAAAAGCTCGGGACCGTTGCCGAAGAGGGTGGCGTTGGTGCCGTTCAGAAGGATATGCCCGCGTTTTAATCTTTCTTTCAAGCTGCGCACAACGTCAGAGCGGAAGTTGGCATAGAGCGCCGTTTCGTCAAAGTGCGGGCAATTATGCAAAAGCGTGAAGATGACGTCCGCGCGCTCTGCAAGCCCGTCTATATGTTCTTCGTCGTCATCCTTTTCCCGTGCAAAGACATCCGAAAAGTGGTAGCGCATGAAGTCGGTATCCTTCCGCAGAAGGGCGATATAGTCGATGCTCGGCTGTAATAACTTCTCAACTTCCTCTTCCGTGAGCGGAAGCGTGTTCAGAAGCTGATAACTACTCTGCACCATCTTTCCGTGGAAGAAGCGCGTGGGTTGATCCCACTTGACAACGCCGAACGTGCCGTCCGTATGCACCGCCCATTGCCTTATGCTCTTTTCCGAAAGCCCGCCCGCGAACTTGAGATATTTCAGGCTGTTGGGCGTTGTAACCATCACGATTTGGGCTATATCTTCCGCAAGCGTGACAAACCCGCGCGTTTTCAGATCGCTTAGAGTGATATGTTTATCCGCAAACCATTTCTGTAATTTTGTGCGAAAGCCGCACGACTTGAAGAACTTGTTGCGAAGGAGCAACATATGCTTTTCCGCATAGTCGCCCACAAACAAGCTCTCGTCCAAAAGGCTTTCGCCGTCCCAGATGTCGTTGGTGATCTGCGCGTTCTTCTGTTCGGCACAGAGCGCGCCGTTTTTGATCTCCACGGAAACGACCTTTTCCGTAAACGTGCTTTTGTGATCGGGAACAAAGAGGATGCTTTCAAGCGGGATCTCTATCGTGCCTTTGACGGAGGAAAGAGAAAGCGCTTTATACGATTCCCACGAGGCGAGGTCTTTTTGCGGTTTCAGACCGCAGTCGCTCCATTTGCCCATGGCGCGAAAGAGGCGCTCGTCGATAAACAGGCACTTGCCCTCCCGTGAGCTGCCCGCGCTGCGCTTGTATCTCACATAATGCACGCCGTCCACGCAAAAACCGTTCGTGTAAAAATGCTCGCGCAGGGCTTTGAGGCTGACGGGTTTGCCGCCTTCCGGCTTAAATATATAATTGAATTTGACATTGATGACGGCGAGCGTGTAGGCGTTGCCGTACTCATCCGCAAAGGAAAACCGCTTGCGGCAGACGCGCGTGTATGCTTTTTCCAGCTCCGCGCTGTCCAAAGAGTTGTCCAAGAACACCTTGAACAGACGAAAACAGGCACCGCTGCTTTTTTCGGGCAGCTGAATCCCGACCGCGGCGCCGTTTTTCGTTTCAGCCTTATAAATATCCGCCCCCTCGACGGATAAGATACGATATCCCTTGTGCATGGATATATTGTACCACAAAGCAAGCGATAAAACAATCCGAGACAGAAAAAATCATACCCAAACCCGGAAATAGTCAGAGATCAATGCCAAAGCGGGAAGGCAAGCACACGTTAGAGGTACTCTATTCCCTTTATGTCACGTTCTGATGCTAAAAGGAACCCATACGACAAAAGTATGAGTTCCTTTTTAATGCCCATTATATTTATTCAGATTAATGCGTTATAACTGCCCATTCACGGGACGATTGCGCCGAAGTAACGCAATTGCTGTTTCCCTTGGCCCGTACAGAAACGATAAGAGATGTTACTTCACGGTAAGATATTATTGTATTTATATCAAAAGATGCCGTAGTAACCGTGATTGCCTCTTTCTCTTCACCGTTGATCGTGAGAACAAGCTCGTACGAATTGGCATTACTTACATTCGCCCAGGTTATATATCCGTCGGCGTTAATATTGATGCTGCTTTGATTGGGTGCCGGCAACAAATATATCGTATAGGCAGCATTTCCGCCGCGACTCTGCGAGTCGAGATAATAAACGCCGTCCTCGTCAAAACCTCCGCCGAGCGCATATACGACAATAGCAAACGAGCCCGCGCCGTTGGCATTATATCTGTACTCCGTACCTGCCGCTGTGCCTGCCGCACCGCCGACCGAGTAGTAATATCCCCTTGCATAAGGCGATTCCTGCGTTATTTTCACAATGATCTCGCCGTCAGGAGATACATACTCTTCACTGTACGAAAATTCAAAATCAGGCGTTTGCAACTGCTTGGTTTCCTGCAATAGTTCGGCTGGCCTTGAATCGATTGCCGTTGCTCCATTATCGCCGATGGCATACACATTTACGGTATATGTTTTAAGCTCGGTAAAATTAGGGGTAAAGGTATATACATTACCCGAAACATGATAATCGGTAGAAGAGAGTACTCCGTCCACATATACTGCATAACTTATGGCGTTTGTCACCGCATTCCACGAATATCCCGTTTCGGTACGCGTGACCTGAGGTGCGGCGAGTTTATAAACGCTTATCGTTTCGGAAAGATCGGAATTGATATACTGCGTATTTCCATACCTGTTCACATTGCCGACCGCCTTTACTTTGAACGTATACGTTGCGCCGCCTTCAAGATAATCGGTACTCATGACCGTACCGTTTCTCTCGCCGTTCTGGAGGATATCCTGCGCGTTATATACTTGATATGTAGGGGTGAATTCATCCGTAAGGATATTACCGGGAGCATTCCAAACAAGCTGCGATCCGGTAAACTTTGTATCTCCGAATGTAGGGGTTGCGAGTTTGATAAAGTTTACCGTTTCGCCCGGTTGCGACGTCATATAATACACCGTACGCAAATCGTTGAAATAGTTTGCCGTAGCCTGCAAAAATACCGTCGTGCCCGATGTCGAAATACGTCTGTTCACATTGCCGAGCTCGTTTACGGGAATCGCCTGATCGCCGCCGTCGAACGTTGCCGTATACCCGGTGGCGTAATCGACTTCGGTAAAAGAGAGCATTCCTTCTTCTGCGTCTGCCGTTTCAATGCGAACATCGAGCGGAGCCGCCAGCCTCTGCACATTTATCGGTGCGGTATAATTTGAAGAAAGAATATCGCCGCTGTTGCCGCGGGCACATACGCGCACGTTGTGGCTGCCCGCCGTAAGAGAACTTAAATCGTAAGAAAGATCGTCGTTTACGAACGGCTGTCCGCCGATATCCACCGTATAGCCGAATGAACCGAAAACGCTCTGCCAAGTATATTCATAGCCCGTAATATCCACGCCCGTGGGAGCCGCAAGTACGGTGATATCGAAAGCGAGGGCGTTATCAGAAAGCGAATCGAGAACTACCGTGCGCTTTCCGCCGACCGACTGTATGGTTTGCCCGATACTCTGGATTTTGTAGTTGATTTCCTGTTGTTCTATCACGCTTGAACCGACGACGGAAGACTCGTGCCATTGCGCGGTAGCAGTGGAAGCATACTCAGTATTGTCTTTCCAAATCCTGTACCCCGTCGCACCCGTAACGCCTTGGAACGTTACAGTAAATCCGTTTTGAACGTTCTTGTCATCGCTGCTGATATAATTGCTGTCCACAAACGTAGGCGAAGGCAATCTTGTTATGTATATGGGCGCAGAATATTTTGAATCGCAGATATTGGAACTCGTGTTATCCGCAAGTGCCTTTACTTCCACCATATATTCGCCCGTTTCGAGATAAGCATTGCCGTACTGCACAACGCCTTGGGCGAGCGTTGCACTGTCTACAACTTCGCCGTCCTTGGTAAGGCGTACTTCATATCCCTGAGCGTTGGGTACGCTGTCCCAATAGAGATTATTATTCGCCGTGCCGTCGAGCGCATAATTCTGCCACTGCAAAACGGGAGATGACAGAATAGTGAAGCTGAAGTCCGACGTCCATGAACTGAAATACACCGCGTCATTGCTGACGGGCATTACGTTAACGGTTACAGACCTGCCTGCGGCAAAATCGGAATAACTGCATTCAGTAAGCGTATTTTGCACAAGCACATCGTTGACCATAAGGCGATAGCCTTCGGCGCCGCTCACTTCGTTCCAATATAATACGCCGTCTTCAACGCGCAGCCCCGTAGCCGTTTCAAGATATACGAACGAGCGGGAAGTGCTTTCTTTCGCATCGAACGATGAAGAATGATTGCCTACCGCCTGCACGCTCGCCATGAAATTTTCGTTGAGCGCGTCATACTCGTAAGAAGTGGAAGTAACGACTTCGTCCACGGGTTCGGACACTCCGCTTATCTGCAAACGGTAAGCCGAAGCACCTTCCACCGCATCCCATGTAAGCCTGCCTGTCACTGCGGAATAGGCAATACTTTCTTCTTCTACTTCACCGCAGATGGTGATGCGCTTTTCGGCGCTGTACTGCGCATAATAGGAAGTACCCTCGTTGGCGCTTGCCGCCGTGGGTTTTACGCTTACGGTGTGTGTGCCTGCTTCAAGACCGTCATAAGATACTGTTGTCAGGGGAGTTTCCACGCCGTCTATTTTCAACGTGTAACCCGTAGCAAAATCTACCACGTCCCAGCTGAGAGTGCCGTCTTCGGCAACATCTATTTCCTCTATCTTTGCAAGAGGAACAAACGTATGCGACGCGCTGTCGGAACTTCCTTTGCCTTCGGCATTCGCCGTGATCGTTACGGTAAACGACTGTCCGGAAGGATTTGAATAACTTATGCTGTTATTCGGCGCGGTGAGCGAAGTCTGTTCGCCTATGACCACGCTGTAATTATCCGCACCTTCAACGCTCGACCAAGTAAGTTGAACGCCGTCGTAACTGATAGACGAAGGCGTAGAAAGTTTTCCGCCGCCAAGTCCGCCTATGCCGCCCGTATTGCACGCGCACAATATACCTGCGATACAGGCAATCATTACGGAAAGCAGTCCTACCATAACCCATTTTTTCATGCCTATTTGTCTCCTTTATATTTTTTATAACGCTTACGTTATATAGTTACTGTTTATTCCGCCGATTGGGCGGCAACCCAATTGAGTTCGGGAAGAACACCGTCTTCAAACGACCATACCGACGACGACCAATAGAGCGACTGAACGAGGAACTCGGAAGTAAGCAGTTCCTTTTCTGCGACACTCTCGCCGATGTCGTTTGCAAAATCCGCTACAGGCTCGCCGTTTACCGTGAACACGTTTTCAGCGGCATAATAGCAGTTGCGCACGGTTGCTTCGCTGATTCCGACAATCGCCCCGACGGTTCCGTTTTGCCCGAGAACAACATCGGTAACGGAAAAGCAATTTGAAACCGAACCGGTAGACCATAAATGCCCTATTAAGCCGCCTGTTTCACACGTCGAAGCAGTATAGCCGTCTGTATTTATACTTCCCGCACTGAAACTGTTTGACACATTGCCATAGTTTGCGCCAGCTAAGCCTCCTATGCGGTATGTATCAGCATTCGCATTCATGTTAATCTTTACATTAGAATCACAATTTATTATTACGCAATTTTCCTGATTACTGCCGACCATGCCACCAGTAATAGTTTCTATTGTTTGAACATTAACTGCAATTTCGCCTATTGTATTACACTGATCAACGGTTCCCCAATTCCGTGCAATTAATCCACCCAAACGAGGATAAAAATTATTTGTGCTGTTACTGTTGTTGTTTAATTTAATTAAGGAATCTGCTCTATTTAGTGTGGCTGTACCATTATTAAGTCCTATCAATCCTCCAATCTCGACATATAATACACTATTAGAAGCATCACCACGTGCTTGAGTAGTAGACGGGGTGGCATTAATTGTAATTTTAACAATGGAATTTGATACATATGCATCATTTTTTCCGCAAAGTCCGCCAACATATTGAGTATTTGTCAGTGTATAATGATGCCATGCCGTCCCGTCATTATTATGCAATATAGAATTATACTGTATATTTAATTCCACGTAGCAATCACTGATAAACCCTTCGTTATTTTCATCATATGCACTATTTACACCTACCAATCCACCAGCGTATAACAACGGGTCAGGAGTTCCCGCGCCAGCTTCAAATGTGATATTTACATTATATACCCCGTCAGATACATTACACTTATGTATTTCGCCGCCATTTACACCGACAAGCGTTCCTATCATGGTTTCGCGCTGTTGGTTGTCATTCGTTACACTTGTGAATGAGAATTCGCTTATAGTAAGATTCCTTATCTCGCCATGATTGGTGGCGAAGAATCCGAACCGCTGACCGTTTACGTTGGACATGGTGAAATTGTAAATTTTGAAGCCGTTGCCGTTCAAGATGCCCGTAAAATCTTCGATAGGCGTCCACACTTCGCCGTTCAGATTGATGTCTCGCGTAAGATGATAATTTGCCGCAGTATCCTGCGCAATGGCTTTCAGGGCGTCCGCAGAGGCTATGGCAATACTTTCTACCCACCTTGCATACAAAGTCATATCGCTCAAAACGAGCGAAGAAGACGAAACTTCCTGCGTAAATTCTTCATCGGAATACCAACCCGCAAAGAACAGCCCCGTCTTGATAGGGTCTTCGGGAAGTTCTATCTTTTCGCCGTGTTCATATTTTTGGGCACGCACGGTAGTGCCGCCGTCCGTTTCATACCGTACCGTATATGTATTGATCGTCCACTGCGCATAAAGGGTGCGCCCCTCTGTTTCGTTCCATTCATCGAGCGATCGGCCGTGGTCGTCGGTATATTGCGTACCGCCTTCCGCATCGGAGAACCAGCCGAGGAAGGTATAGCCCGTGCGTTCGGCAGGGGTAAACGTATAATTTTCGCCGTATGTTGCCGCGCCTGCCGTTGCCACCGCATCGCCGCCGTTGGGATCGAAGTAAATCGTATAAACCTCGGGTTCCCATACTGCGTACAGCGTTTTATCGCCATACATATCGGCGGAAATGGAATAAAAAGGCTCGTCGTCTACACCCATTTCTTCCTGAGGAACAAGGCACCAGCCTGCGAACGAATAGCCAGCACGTTCGGGTTCCGGCAAATCGTCGTCATCGCCGTAATAATACCGTATGTCGGTAAGACCGTCCGTGCCTTCGCCTTCAAAAGTTCTCGTATACGA
>CALVYE010000098.1 GCA_944372025.1 uncultured Bacilli bacterium
ATACGCTGGCGTTCACCCCCGGACAGAGTAGAGCCATTTTCGCCCACCACCGTCAGGTATCCCTCCGGCAGACGCTGAACAAAGTCATCGCACTGGGCGGCCCTGGCTGCGGCCATAACCTCCTCATCTGTGGCGTCCTTGCGGCCCAGACGGATATTTCCCATGATGGTATCGTTGAACAGCACCACATCCTGGAACACAATGGCATAGTCCTTCAACAGTGTTTCCGGGTCCACCGTGGAGATGTCCACGCCGCCCACAGCAATGCGGCCTTTCTGAATGTCCCAAAAGCGGGCGGCCAGCTTCGCTGTGGTGCTCTTACCGCCTCCAGAGGGTCCGACCAGTGCGGTCACCTCGCCCTGCTTGGCGGTGAAGGTCACATCGGACAGCACATCCTCACCGTCCTGATACCGGAAGCCCACATGGTCAAAGCAAATATCGTGACCTTTGGCCTGATACTCCACTGTGCCTTCCTGTGCTGGCTCCTGTTCAATGGCTTTCATGCGGCGGAGCTGGAGCATTGCATTGAAGATCTCACTGAGCTGCATCATCACACCGCTGAGTGGGTCATAAATGCGGGAAGCTGCCACCAGGAACATGAGGAAAAAGAATAGATTCAGTTCGCCCTGTGTCAACAGCAGCGTCCCCACCAGCACGGTGGCCGGAAATCCCAATCGAAGGAGCATCTGCGAGGAAGTAATCATCAGGCCGCTGGTCATTTCATAACAGACGGAGGTATGTACGATCTTCTCCAGCTTTTTATCCAGCCCTGCCAAGTAGGTGTCCTCCTGATTGTTGGCTTTCAAATCCCGGATGCTCTCCAGAAACTCCTGTATTCCATCGGCGGCGTCCAGCTTGGATTGGATCTTTTTCAGGTCCATATGGTTTTGCAGGCGTTTGCTCCCCACAAGGACAAGGATCGCCAGGACAAAGGGCGACAAAATTGCCAACGCCATTCTCCAGTCCATGAAAAACAGGCACAGGCAGACGATCACGCAGCTGATAGCCGTTCCGAAAATCTGGGGAATCGTATAGGCAAAAACCCGTTCCAGGTCATTGCAGTCGCTCATCATGGTAGTGGTCAGGTCAGAAAGGTCCCGCTTGCCAAAGAAGGACAGCGGTAGGGTGCGTAATTTTTCGGCCAAGCTGATCCGTCGCTGGGCGCTTTCGGCATAAGCCGCAATGTAAGTACAGCGATACTGAATGTAGTGGGTCAGGAAAATAATCACCAGCAGGGCCAGACACATTCCGGTATAGGCGCCCAGTGAAGGTGCAGCTGCTTCAATCCCCAGAAGTGGCTGGAGAAGTTGCATCACCAGCATTAAAAGCAGCCCCATGGGCAGCATCAGGCTGAGTGAGGTAAAGACCGAGGCAATGATTCCTTTTTTCAAATCCTTTGTGCCCTGTTCGGTCAGAGAAAAAAGTTTACGAAGCATGGTGTCCCTCCTTTCCGATATTCCAAGCAATCGAGGTCTGATAATCTCTCCACATTGAGGCGTAGATTCCGTTCTGTGCCATCAGCGCATCATGGTCCCCCTGCTCCGCGACGGTTCCCTGTTCCAATACCAAAATCTCATCGGCGTTTTGAATGGTGGGAAGTCGGTGGGCAATCATCAGGACAGTTTTCCCTTTGGTCAGACGCTCAAATGCCATCTGAATTTTGTGCTCGTTCTCGGGATCAGCGAAAGCGGTCGCTTCGTCCAACAGCACGATAGGAGCATCTTTGAGGATCGCCCGCGCAAGAGCGATGCGTTGCTGCTCCCCGCCGGAGAGATAGACACCCTTGGTTCCCAGCACCGTATCTATGCCTTTCGGTAATTTTTCTAAAATATCATCACATTGGGCGGCCTGGAGCGCCTCCAGTACCTGGTTCCTGGTTGCATCCGGCCGGGAGCCACGGACATTTTCCAAGATGCTGGCCTTCAGCAACCGGCTGTCCTGAAATACAAAAGCAATGCGCTCCATCAGTTCCCGCTTGGGAATCTGAGAAACCGTGATGCCTCCAATGCAGACCGACCCTTCCTGCACATCCCAAAACCGGGGAATCAGAGTGGCGGCAGTGGTCTTTCCACTGCCCGAAGCGCCTACCAAAGCCACAGTTTTCCCCTCCGGGACTTGGAACGACAGGTGAGAGAGCGCGGGCGCTTTGCCGCCCGGATAGGTAAAGGTCACATCCCAGAACTCCACATCATTCCGATCCGGTATCTGGGCAAGCGCATTCTCTACCACAGGAGACTCTGCCAGCAGGGAGTCAACCCGCCGCACCGCTTCCTGCGCCATCATACGGTGTGTGCCGGAAAACAGAATTTTATTGAGGATGCCGGCACTCCCGGAAGTAAAAAGAATGTAGAAAATCAAATCCAGCAGAAACTCGCTGTACTGTTCCGGGCCAATCAGGAGGATGCCAGCCGGAATCAGTACAGCAAAGGAGGCGTTGATGATGACATTGAAGGCCACCATCGGCCCCTGACAGGAGAGCGCGTATTCCGTTACATTGTCCTTGTAGTACATGATAGCGGCGTAAAAGCTCTTAAATGAGTAGATCGTCTGCTGGAACACCTTGACCACCGGGATACCGCGTACATACTCTACCGCCTCATTGTTCATCTGTTCCGAAGCGTCCTGGTATTTCCGCATATAGGACATGGATTTCTCGCTGGTCATCAGCATCTGTACCATAAACCCCGCAATCAGCAGAAGAATGGACAGGCCGCCTAATCTCCAATCAAAGAACAGGAGCATGACCAACATCGTCACAGCAGTCACGGCTGATCCGGTCATATCCGGAAGCTGGTGCGCCAAGAAGTTTTCCGTTTGCGCTGTGTTCTCATTGATGATTTTCCGCAGTTTGCCGCTGCTGTTCTGGGAGAAAAAACCCAAAGGAAGTGAGGCCAAATGATGTAAAATCTGGGATTGCATATTTTTTGCTGTGTGAAACGCACCCAAATGGGAAAATAAAAGAGCCAGCGAATAGAGGAGAAAGCCTCCTACAGCCAGGCCCAGAGCAGCCCATCCATAAAGGGTCATCGTCCCTACATCTACCTCGCTCAAGTCTGGTAGAGCTGCCAGCACATCCCGAAGAACCAGCCAAATACACAAAAAAGGACACAGCATAAGTACGGAGCTGAGTCCGGATAATATGCAGGCTACCACCGTCATCCAGCGGTAACGCCCTCCAAACTCCAAGAGCCTGGAAATCCCTGTTTTTTTCTTCTGAGTCATCACATCATCTCCTTATCTACATCTACGCCAAGGTATTTATTCAGAGGTTTGCATCAACTAACCAAATGATACTGTCCGTCCGTAGAAAGCGCAATCGCTCCAGCTAAAGTCTGGAATATTCCGAAATAGATTTGGCCGATTGAAAAAAAGCACGCCGCAATCACGGCGTGCTTCCCAATATATTCTACTTTATTTGTTCCAGAATTGTCGGCGGAATTCATTGGGCGTGATGCCCGTTTTCTGATGAAATGCGGCGGAAAAACTGCTTTGCCGCTCATACCCAACCAGAGCGGCAATCTCGCTGATCTTTTTTTGGTGGTCGGTCAGCAACTCTTTTGCCCGGTCGATCCGACAGGTCAGTATAAACTCATAAATTGTGGTGCCGTAAAGCATACGGAACAGATAAGTCAGTTTTGACTTGCTCATATAGCACATCTGGGCCAGACGCTGGAGATCTACTTTGGCGGAGTAATTCTGAAGCAGAAAATGCTTGAGGCTTTGCATCGCCTCCTGATCCTTTGCGGATATGCTGGCGGTGGTCGGGGTAGATAAAGTCAAGTCATTCCACTCCAGGAGGGCGGCGAGCAGATCGAACACCTTTGCTTCATAGCGCAGACCCGCAGTTCCCGCCTGTGGCAGATAAGCTGCCATCTGGTGGAGAAGGCCTTCTACCTCGGGGAGTGACACCGTCCCATCCAGTGTACAGGCCGCTTTCCTCACCTGCGTGGCATCCTGCCCCATCAGTGCGGGAAGTTGTTGTTCGAAGAACTCTGGCATCAGGCCAATCCCAATGCTTCGGACGGGAGTATTTTTAGGGATCGTATGCCCAAAGGTCCCCTCCTCCAAAAAATAGCCTACCAGATTTTCCGGATTAGTACAGTGCTTTGTCAGCGCAGGCTCCGCACTGCTTGGAGAACTAACCGCAACCGTCAGAGCGGCGGGGTGGTGATAGCGAAAAGACATATCCTGGTGGAACACCACATCATAAATAGTTAACGAGCAGGCTGCGTTGATAGGATAGGTCCACAGATAGCCTTCTCCAACCTCTGGCTCCGGGACAAAAGTAAAGCCTACTCCATTTTTTTCTTCCTGTCCCTTCCGGGCCGGCTTCAGCCCCAACTGGGGCAGATGAGAAAGACATAATTGCTCAAATCCTGTACGCACCGGCATCACCTCCTTTTTGCAATCGGCCAAATGATTTTCGCAATCGACCAAACAAATGGGCAATCACTTGTTTTTGCGAATAAAGGCACTATAATTCTATAAGACGGTTAGTGTATGCTAACCGATAATAACACATAAATGAGAAAAAAGCAAGGGAGGGCAATATGCGTTGAAAAGACTGGTTCATTCGTTCACAGCAAGAAAAATTATGGAACTTCTGCTGACCTTGCTGATTGTAACCTTTCTCTCTTTTTTACTGGTGAAACTTTCTCCGGTGGATGCGGCGGAAGCTTATGCCCGGAGAACTTTTATGTTATACACGCCGGAGCAGCTTGGTGAGCTTCGGGAGGAGATGGGGCTCAATCAGCC